>URFQ01000047.1 GCA_900547195.1 uncultured Butyricicoccus sp. | reverse complement strand
ACGGGTTTGATTTCCACGCCCGGAAACAGCTTCCGGAGCTGCACGCGCCGTCTGGCGGACGCGCAGCCGATGGGTCCCGTCAAATCGTGCTCGGTGACGCCTTCGGGCAGCACCAGCGCGTCCCGCGCGTCCTCACGCACCGAAAACGCGACAAGCGGCATGCCCTCGGGCTGCTCCATCGGCACATCCTTGAGGCTGTGCACAGTCAAATCGACCCGCCCCTCCGCGAGCGCGCGGTCGAGCTCCTTGACGAACAGACCCTTGCCGCCCACTTTGTCGAGCGTTTTATCTAAAATCATGTCGCCGGTGGTCTTCATCGTAACCAGCTCGCACGGCACGGCAAGCTGCGCAATGATCTGCTCGGCCTGCACCACGGCGAGCCGGCTATCCCGGCTTCCTACTTTGATCGTCATTCGTTTTCCTCCAAAAGCGCCCGGATGCGCTTTGCCATGCCCGACACCGCGTGATGGTCGGAGCCGTCGGATACCAGACCAGCGATCAGGCTGCCGCCCTCGCACACAGCCGGGAAAAAGAACGTGCTTTCCGCCGCGCAGTCCGCCACGCTGACCGGAATGCCGCGTTCGGCGCAGAGCACGCTGACCTGCCGGTTGACGGCGCGGTCGTCGGTCGCCGCCACGGCAAGGCAAACGCCTTTAAGATCGTCTGCTTGAAACGCGCGGGCGATCCATTCGTTTTCAAATTCTGCGCGCTTCTCCGGCGCAATCACCTTGACCTGTGCGCCGAAGTGTTTGAGCACGCCGATACGGCGCGCCGCGATCTTGCCCGCGCCCACGACGAGCGCGGACTTATCCGCGAGCGACACAAACAGCGGGAACCGCGGCACGGCTTCCTCGGCGCGGTTGGTCAGGTGCAGCCGCCGTTTGAGATACTCCTGCATCTGCGCGGGCGACATGCCTTCCTCTTCGGTCGGGCGCGCGATGACCAGCACGGTCGCGCCGGTCTCACAGGCGGCGCTCAGCTTTTCGGCAAAGCCGCCCGAAGCGCCGGTGTCCTTGGTGACCAGAATCTGCGCATCGGTCTGATACAGCAGCGCGACGTTCATCTCATGCGAGAACGGCCCCTGCATCGCCAAGATGTGCGAGCCTGGGAAACCGAGCGCTTCACACTTTTGCAGCACGGTTGCGGTCGGCAGCACGCGCGGATACAGACGCTCCGCGTAATTCGGGATTGCGGTGTAAGCGTCCAGCTCCTTGCTGCCGGTCGTCAGCAGCACCTTGCCCTCGTGCCCTGTGAGCCATTCGACGGCTTCCGCCGTGTCCTGCACGGTCTTAACGCCCTCTGCCGGGGTGCGCGGGCGCAGCAGGCGCAAATATTCCGCGCCGCTTTCTGCACAGGCGGCCTTGATATTCGCCGTAACCTCGCTCGCATAGGGGTGCGTCGCGTCGATGACAAGCGCGCCCGCCTCCATCTGTCCGGCCATCTGCGCGGCCGTCAGCCGTCCCCGGTGCACCGTGATGCCCGTGAGCGGCTCCATGACCGCTTCGCCGTAACCGGTGGCGACAAACACGTCCGCCGCCTGTCCCCTGCTGGACAAAAACCGGCACAGGGCGTGCCCCTCGCTCGTCCCGGAAAATACAATCAGCTTCATACGCCGCGATACCCGCGCGGGGTGACCATGCGGCCCGAGATGACCTTGGTGCGGCTGTTGCCAATGAACACCGTGGTCAGCATATCGACCGGCGTGTCGCGCAGCGCGCCGAGGGTCGTAAGCGTGAACTCCTCGCCCTCGCGGCCGATGTTGCGCACCAGACCGCATACGGTCTCAGGCGGCTGCGCGGTCAGGATGATGTCGCACACCTTTTGCAAATGACCGGTGCGTTTCTTGCTCGCCGGATTGTAGAGCGCCATGGCAAGATCGCCCTGCGCGGCATGCAGCACACGCTTTTCAATGACCTCCCACGGGGTCAGCAGGTCAGACAGAGAGATGGCTGCAAAATCGCAGGTTAGAGGCGAGCCAAGCACCGCGCCGCCCGAGCAGGCGGCTGTGATGCCGGGCACGACCTCGATCTCGATGCCGGTATTCTCGCACAGCTCAAACATCAACCCAGCCATGCCGTAAACGCCCGCATCGCCCGACGAAATCACCGCGACCGTCTTACCGGCAAGCGCTGCGTCGCGCGCCGCTGCACAGCGGTCCACCTCGCGCATCATGCCGGTCTGGATCCGTTCTTTGTCCCCAATAAGGCTTTCTATGAGATCCAAATACAGGCCATATCCGGCCACGCAGTCGCACTGCGCCAGCGCGCGCACCGCGCGCAGAGTCATCTGCTCCTCGCCGCCTGGACCGATTCCTATCACATACAGCTTCATTTGCCGCATCCTTTCTTAATATGCTTGAGACAGCCCGCGAGCCGCTCGGGGCTAATAATATCCTTCATGCCGCCCAGCAGCATATCGACCGTTTTGGCCACTGCAAGCGAGACCAAGCTGTCCACATCGCTCCCGTCCGCCAGGTCGAGGTAGCCGTGGTCGTAATGCACGCGCTCGGCGGCAACGTCCTTCAGTTCCGCGATGACCGGAAGCGCTTCACGATAGGCGTACCACGCCTTAAACTCTGCGCAGGCCTCATCCACAAGCGCCTTTGCATGCGCGCGCTCCCCGGCGTTCTCGTCCTCGAGCCGCCCGAGGTCGTCGAGGTTCCACATGGTCACGCGCGGGTCATCCGCTGCCGCGCTGTCGATGTCGCGCGGCATAGCCAGATCGACCAGCAGGCGCGGCGGGCGCTCCATCGCCCGGATCTGCTCAGCTGAAAGCGTGTAGTGCGGGCTGGTCGTGGCGCTGAAGGTGATATCCGCGCCGTCAATCAGCGCACAGCGATCATCGTAAGCGTGCGTTTTGCAGCCCGCCGGAACGATGGTCTCGCCGTGGCGGTACGAGCGCAGCGTGATCGTCACATCGCAGCCAGCCTCGCGCAGCAGCGTCGCCGCCAAACGGCCCATTTCGCCGTTGCCGATCACGACCGCGCGCCTGCCCTTCAGCGAACCAAAATGCAGCTGCGCCTTGTGCACGCCGCAGGCTGCCGCCGAAGACGGTACGCCGGACAGCCGGGTTTCGGTTTTCACGCGCTTGCCCGCCGTCACCGCGCGGCGCAGCAGGGTGTCGATCACACTGTCGGTCGTTTTTGCTTCACGCGCCAGCTCGAGCGCGGCGCGCATCTGCGTGACGATCTGATCGTCGCCAAAGATCTGCGATTTGAGTCCGGAGGCAACCTCTATCACATGCCGCACCATGTCCTCACCCCTGCATAGAGTGGCAACAGCACGATAGTCCTCCGCTTCCACGCCCGCCGCCGCGGTCAGCAGCCGCAGCGCATCCACCGGGCCGGACGTATGAATATACAATTCCGTGCGGTTGCAGGTGGCGAGCAGGGCGCACGCTTCTACCCTGTCCGCAGCTGCAATCTCGGGCAGAATGCTGAGAACCTTGCTTTTCACAAAGGACAAAGGTTCTCTCTGTGCGATATCCGCACCTTGAAAATCAATGCCGATCATTTGCAGATTCAAAACAACACCCTCCAGTTTTCTTCCGCCAGCGCAACGGTCACACCGTCCTGCGCCCTGCGGTGCGCGATCAGTTTACCGCCCGCGTCCTTCACGGCCGCGCGCTCACAGACATTGTCCGCGCCGACCGTTTTTTTCACAAATTCCGACGAGGAAAACCCGCCCTCCACCGCCATCAGCTCATCTGCCGTGTAGGTCGTGAACGGCAGGCCGTGTTTTGTGCAGAACGCGCACAGCCCCTCCTCGTTTTTTTTCACATCAATCGACGCTGCCCCGCAAAGCGCTGCAAAATCTACGCTGTTTTCGTCCAGCGCCGCATGCACGGCGCGCTCAATAACCTCCTCCGGCGTGCCTCTGCGGCATCCGATGCCGAGATGAACGATGCGCGGCACCAGATGCAGCGTGTGCGGGTACGGCTGCGCCTTTGTATTCCGCGCGACCGTAAAGCCGGTTTCGGCTGCACCGTTCGCATGGATGCAGCGCGGCAGCGCGCCCTCAATCGGATAATCAGACTGCATGCCGACCGTCTCGCCGCGCAGAAGCGCCGCTGAGATATATTTGATCTGTCCAGTCTCCATGACCGCACAGCGCTGCTTTTTCGCCCAGGTATCGACCGCGAACACGCCGCGGCCGTCAGTCGCGGTCGTGATGACCGCCTGCGCGCCCAGGCCATCTGCCAAGCGCTGCGCGAGCGCATTCGCGCCCCCCAGATGGCCGGACACCAGCGAGATTACAAATTTTGCGTTTTCATCCACCACGAGCACAGCAGGATCGTAAGCCTTGCCCTGCAAATACGGGGCGATCGAACGCACGGCGATGCCGGTCGCGCCGACGAACACAATGAGGCTGCAATCAACCATGGCCTGCTGCACCATGCGCGTCAAAATGGTCTGCCGCAGCGAGCCATCCTCGCCGCGGGCATACAACTCGATACGCGCGTCCGGCAGCAGCGCCCGGATGCGCCGCCCGGTCTCCGCGCCACGGCCCGTAAACGAAATAATTTTCCCCCAGATCACTGGCTCGCCTCGCGGAATTCGGTCGTAAAGGTGGGATCGTACAGCTTGGAACGCTCGTACTCATGGCCGAGGAAGCCGCCGACCGTGATGAGCGCGGTCTTGGTGATGTTGTTCTCCTTTGCTTCGCGCGCCAGCCCGCCAACCGTGGTGCGGATGACCTTCTCATCCGGCCAGGTGGCCTTGTAGACGATCGCGGCAGGAGTCTCCGCGGTGTAGCCGCCTTCAATCAGGCGCTCGCTCAGCTTATCGAGCTGGCCCGCGGACAGGAAGATCACCATCGTCGCCTGATGCGCGGCCAGCAGCTCGATTTTCTCCTTGGACGGCACCGGGGTCCGGCCCTCCATACGGGTCAGGATGACGGTCTGCGACACATCCGGCAGGGTGTACTCGGCCTTCAGCGCCGCCGCCGCGCCGCAGAACGACGACACGCCCGGCACAACTTCGTAGGACAGCCCCTCGCGGTCGAGCACATCCATCTGCTCGCGGTGCGCGCCATAGACGCAGGGGTCGCCGGTGTGCAGACGCACGACCAGCTTGCCGGCCTTAGCGGCGGGCACCATCACGTCCATAATCTCCTCGAGCGTCATTTTTGCGCTGTTATAAACCTCACAGCCCTCTTTTTTATAATCGAGCAACGCCGGATTGACCAGCGAGCCCGCGTAAACGATCACGTCCGCTTCGCCGAGCAGCTTTGCGCCGCGCACGGTAATGAGATCAGGAGCTCCCGAGCCCGCGCCAACAAAGTAAATCATGCCTGCCCCTCCTTGACAATAATGATGGAAAAATATCCGGCCGGGTCGTCCAGTTCGTCCAGATTCTTGACAACGCGCTCGCCTTGCATGGTTGCACGCTCGATGAGCACCGAGCCCGCCAGCTTGCCGGACGCGCGCAGCTTTTCACGCACATCCAGAATCGAACGCCCCGCTTTCATCAGCACTTTGGTGCCGGGCAGGCTGAGGCCCTCGTCGGTGCTCGTATGGGACGCCGGAACGACATGCACCATTTCGTTTCCCTCCACAAGCGCCACACCCGCCGCAGCAGCCGCCGCGCAGAACGATGGCACGCCCGGCACCAGCCGCGCATCATAGCCGCGTGCGAGCACGCGTTTGTGCACATACCAGTAGGTCGAGTAGATTGTGGGGTCACCGAGCGTCAGGAACACGACCGTCTTGCCTGCGTCAAGCAGGGCGCAGATGTCGTCCGCCGCCCTGTCGTGGCTCTCATCCATCAACGCCTTGTCGCGCGTCATCGGCATGTCGCAGTACATCACCGGCTTGTCCTTGACGAACTCCGCCGCAATCAACATCGCGGTCTTGTCGTTGCCCTCGGACTGTGGCGCTGCGATGATGTCGCATTCTTCAATAATACGCACCGCCTTGCGGGTCATCAGCTCCGGGTCTCCGGGACCGACCCCAATTCCATATAAAATCCCCTTGTTCATAAGCACTCCTGTAGTTCTTTGCAAAGTTCGGGCGCGCCGGCCGAATGAACCAGCATGCCATATCGGTTGGTAAATGTCATATATTCAATGCTGCACTTGCCGCGCACACGCGCCGCCAGCCGCATTTCGATTGCCTTTCCAATGCGCGCGAGCACTTCCTCGCGCAGCCCGGCCTGATCAAGCAAATCGATGCACGCATCGACCGTAATCGCGTTCATCAGCCCTTCGAGCGTTTCCCTCGGCGCGCCGCACAGCGCAGCGTAGGCAGTAAAAACCTCCTGCCTGCCGTCCGCAACCGAAGAATGGGTGTTCATCACGCCTGCCGCCAGCTTGACCAGCTTGCCCGCATGGCCGATGAGCAGGATTTTTGCAAATCCCTTATAGGCCGCGTAATCAATCGCGTCCCCGATAAAATTGGAGCTTTTGACCGCGCGTTCCAGATCCAGCCCCAGCGTATCCCGCGCGAAATCCGCACCGTAATTTCCCGGGCACAAAAAAGCAATGCGCTGTCCGGAGGCGTACACGCTGTCCAGTTCCAAATGGGTGGTCTCCATAATGGCGGCCTCGCTCATGGGCTCCACAATGCCGCTTGTGCCCAGGATCGAGATGCCGCCTACCACGCCGAGGTGGCCGTTATAGGTCTGTTTTGCGATTTCCTCGCCGTTTTCCGCTGAGATGACCACACGGAAGCCGCCGTCGTAGCCGCAGAGCAGCGCCGTCCTTTCGGCCGCGGCGATTATCTGCGCACGCGGCCCGGGATTGATGGCCGCTTCGCCGACCGGGTTCGCCAGCCCGGGGCGGGTCACGCGGCCAATGCCTGTGCCGCCCTCAATCTGAACGCCCTCATCCAGTTTGGAGACTGACGCAAAGATGCGGATGCCGTTCGTCACATCCGGGTCGTCGCCGCTGTCTTTGCGGATGGCGCAGACCGCGGCCACACCATCCATATGGCAACACTCCGGGGTCAGATGGAGGTCATCCCCTTTTGGAGTATGCAGGGTAATCCGCCCGGGCGCTTGCCCGGTAAGCAGCAGCATCGCCGCCGCCTGCGCCGCCGCGGCGGCGCAGGAACCGGTCGTATACCCCTGCCGCAGTTCTTTTTGGTGTTTGTAAACCAGCGCTTGCATGCTCTTTCCTTCCTTTTTCATAAGAAAAGCAGAGCGGGGAGGGTCCGCTCTGCTTTCCGGTTATTCCTGATGTTGAGTCTCGTGCTTCTTGCGTTCGACCAGGCGGCCCATAAAGAACGCAATGATACCAACACCAATACCAGTCTGAACGCAAAACAGCAAACTCTCCAGCTCACCCGGCAGTTCGCCTCCCAAAAACTGTTCCAAAACCGGTGTATACCACGGCTCATACGGCTGTCCGGTCACTTCTTCCACCATCACGCTGCCTGCGTCATCCGAGCCGCCGAACTCCGCGCCGGGCAGGGCAATCACCGGAGCGATCACCAGGATTACAGCAACCAAAAGTAAAACAACAACGAGCTTTTTATTCTTTTTGGTCATTTCAGACCGCCTCCTTTTCAAAGCCAATGGCCTTCAACTCCGGACGGGCATAGCTCTCCAGCGCAATGACGATCACAACCGTCAGGATGCCCTCGAGAATCGCGAGCGGAACCTGCGTCGGCGCAAACACGCTGAGGAACTTGGCGGCAGCTAGACCTACGCCGCCTTCCGGCGACGGGTGTGCAACCGCCATCTGCATGGCAGTCACACAATAAGTAAACAAGTCGCCGATGGATGCAGCCAGAAATACGCCGACCAGCTTATTTACCTTCAGCTTCTGGCAGGCCTTATAGATGGCAAACGATACGAACGGGCCTGCAATTGCCATGGAAAACGTGTTTGCGCCCAGGCTGGTCAGGCCGCCGTGCGCGAGCAGGATCGCCTGAAAAAGCAGGACGATGACGCCCAGAATGGAAACCGCTGAAGGCCCGAACAGGATGGCTCCCAGGCCAGTGCCGGTCATATGCGAGCACGACGCGGTTACAGACGGGATTTTCAGCGAAGAAATGACGAAAATGAACGCGCCGGCCATCGCCAGGAGCGTAATGGAGCGGCGGTCATGCGCCAGCGCCTTTTTGATGGAAAAAAAACCGAATGCCAAAAACGGCAGGCAGATTGCCCCCCAGAGCAGGCACATATTGCCCGGCAGATAGCCCTCCATGATATGCATCGCTCCGGCCGCCGGCAGAACGCCAAGCGCAAGAGCAATCGCAGCGGTCAGTCCCACGATCTTTTTTTGTGTGTTGGTCATAATTTTCTCCTTTCTTGAAAAACGAAAATGCCGCGTCAATGATGGTTCCCACACATCACGACCGGCACCCAAGCACTGCCCCTGCGTTAAAAAACCCCTCGCCGCAAAGGCATTTCCTGCATACCAGCCATCGCTCGTAACTGTTATGCGTCCCATACAGAAAGGCAGGTCTTCTGACTCAGGCGTCATCATCCGGCACAGTCTTCCCAGTTCATCCAGTGACATCGTTGCGTCGGACTCTTCCATTACAGCGGCGGGACCGTGAGGGATTTGCACCCTCTTCCCTTTTCACCTGCGGAGAAAGCACAGGCACCCTTCCGGATCCGGATGATGTGGAAACCCACGCCATCCGGAAGAGACAAGTTAATTGTAGAATAAAACGAAATGACTGTCAATAGGCCTGGCCGGTTTTGGTCATTTCTGTTCAAAATTTATACGATCGTCCAATCTTATGAGGATATGCGCATCCGGTCCAGCAACGCATCCAGCTGCTGCGGGGTGCGCGGGCAGCCCGTCCCGGGCGGCACAAGGCCGTGCGCGCGCAGGCTTTGAAACACCGTAAGCATGGTTGGACGGCGCAGGTTTGCACAGGATACGGTCGCCTCATTCAGGAATACCGCAAGCGGGTCGCCATCGTCGATGATCCGCCCGCCGCTGAATACAACCACCCGCTCGGCCCAGCGAAAGGCAAAATCCATGTCGTGCGTGGAAATCACCAGCGTTTTTCCCGCCGCAGACAGCCCCTCAAGCACCTGCTCAAGCATTTCCGTACCGACCGGATCCAGCGAAGCCGCAGGCTCATCAAAAAGGATGACCTCGGATTCCATGGCGATGATATCCGCGATGCTCACACGTTTTTTTTCGCCGCCGGACAGGTAGTGCGGCGGCCGATGCCGATAATCCTCCAGATCCATGGCCGCAATGGCGAGGTCGACACGCCGCTCCACCTCCGCCCGCGGCAGGCGCAGGTTCATGGGCCCGAACGATACCTCGGCCAGCACAGTCGAAGCAATAATCTGGTCGTCCGCATTTTGAAAGACGACCCCTACGTGCTCACGCAGGATATTCCGCGCGCGCTTATCGACCTGCTGCCCGTGCAGAAGGATTTCACCTTCGTGCGGCTCCAGCACCCCGTTTAAGCATAGAAAAAAGGTTGATTTGCCTGCGCCGTTGGTGCCAAGTACCGCAATGCGTTCCCCGGGATGAATGTCCATAGAAATATCATCCAGCGCGTGCTTTTCTTCATCATATGCATAATGCAGGCCCCGCACCTGCAGAATCGGTTCTCTCATGTTAGATTCTCCCTTTGGTAAACACCCAGATTGCAAGCGCCGCCGCCCACGTCATTCCGGCCAACACACACTGCCGGATGCAGACCGGTTTTTCCGGCTCCAAAAACCGCATTTCACCATCGTAACACCGGGACAGCATGGCATCGTAATAGGTTCCCGCTTTTCTCATGGAAAGCACGAGCATATTTCCGGCCGTGCCGCCAAACGAACGGCATGACGTACGAAAATCCCGGTATCCCAGCCGGGACTCCGCGGCTTCCCGCATGCGCCCGTATACATCGAGCAAAATAAAGATAAACCGGTAAATGAGGTACATCAGCTCGATCATAAGCTTGGGCGCGTGCGCCCGGCGCAGCACGCCGACAATTTCGCACGCAGGCGTTGTCAGCGTCATAAAATACATGGCGCTGACCGCACCAAACGCTTTGCAGGTCAGCGAGGCCGCATACAGCAGGCTCCCGCGGCTGGTATAGAGATAAAACAAGCCGAAATCCCAGCAAAACTCCCCATGCGCCGTGCGGGAAACCTGGAACGCGATTGTCAAGCCGCTGATTGCCATAAAAAACACGGGGATGCCCAGAAGCGCCAAATAATCGCGCATGGGCAGCCCACCCCGGCCGACGATCAGCGCCATCATCAGTCCGATAAAAAACAGCGACACAAAAAAGTTGTCCACCGCAATGCACAAAATCAGGCTGCCCACCGAAAAGGCCACCTTAAACGCCGCATTCCAGCCGCTGAGCCTGGAGGCGTACGCAAAATAATCGATCGAGTGCACGCCGGTATGGGAATGGCCATGCCCGCCCCCTGCTGATGCATAGTAGGTGCCCACAAGCATGAGCGCGAGCGCTACCCAATATGGACTTCCCGGCCGCTGGCGGAACAATATGAGCGAAAGGCCGGTGCTGATGAATGGCGCAACCGCGTAACAGGTGCTTGTCCGCGCCGCACCGATCGCCCGCTGAGCGCGGATATAAAAGAAAATGCTTAGACCATAGGAAACAAACCCAACCAGCAGCGCTGGCAGCAAGCGCCCCGCTTGCGGCAGCCGCTCCCCAGCCGCGAGCGCAATGCACAGCGAGCCAAACCCGCTGCCAAAGCCTTTGATGACCACAATTTCGAGTGGGTCTTTGCTCGACAACATGCGTGTGCAGTTATTTTCCAGTCCCCAGCATACACATGCCCCCAATACAAACAGCGAACCGGCTGAAAATGACAGGCTTTTCATATCCTCAACCGAAAGCAGGATACTCGCCGCTGTCACCAGGGCAATTGCCAGCCAAAGCCGTCCGGAAATCGGCTCCCGGAAGACAAACAGTGCAATCAGCGCCGTTGCAACAATCTCAAAATTGTTTAAAAGCGCCGCGCCGGCAGCCGACGTCATGGTCAGTCCAACCATCAGCAGGATTGGCGCCGCAATATCCAACACGACCATGCCGATTGTATACGGCAGTTCACGGCGTGTCAGCGGCAGTTCCCCGCCGCCCTGCCCTGTCAGGCGGCGCGCACCGCCGAGCGCCAGCAAACCGATGCCCGCGCCCAGATATAGCAGCGCCGCCATCATCACCGGGCCGACATCCTGCAAAAGTACCTTCGATAGCGGCGTGCCCACCGCGTACAGCATCGCCGCAAGCAGGGCGCAGGCCACCGCCGTACCCTGCGATTGTTTCTGTCTCATCCGCAGCACCTCACTTTACAAAGCGATTGACCGCAGTATTTAAATCATCCAGCGCCTTTTGGTCGCCATTTTCTACCGCATGGACAATACAATGATTGATGTGATCCAGCAGGATGATGCGGCCGACATTGTTGACCGCGGTGCGTACCGCAGCAATCTGCACCAGCACCTCGCTGCAATCCCGGTCTTCCTCGACCATGCGGCGGATTGCCTCCAAATGGCCGATTGCCCGGCTGAGCCGGTCCAGTACCTTCTTTTTGTCCGTATGGCTGTGTTCCATGTGTCACCTCCGCATCCCCTCCCCGGGGATATTTCCATTATACGCACGTTGCCCCGCCCCCGTCAATGCCATTCTTCGCAATATTCCAGATTGATCCTGTCTGCGTTTCATTTGCAATATACATTCAGCTTTGCTATAATGAATCTATAAATTTTGTATAAGATCCCACTTCCGAGGTGTTTACATGGAATTACAGGAACAAGCCCTGCATTTTTGCGCACATATCCAAAGGCTCACCAATGCGCATTGCACCATGCTTGACCTCCCTGCGGCAGCTTTCTGCGCCCCACCCTTCCGCTGCAATTGCGCGCTGAAAAACGGGGTCTGCGATGCATATCAAACCCACTTGTACGGCAGTTATGAGGCTGAGCGCTGGGATGGTAAATACATCTATTACTGCCCGCGCGGCTTGGTGTTTATCGCGACAACCCTGCGCCAGCCGGGCACTGCAACCGAATACTGCCTGATTACCGGACCATTCATCATGTCGAATAGCGATGAAGATGCATTTGAGGACGATAGCATGGATCCCGACCCGCTGGACGGCGTCCCTCGTTTGACCACCGCACAGGCGCGCGCACTTAACGAGCTGGTGCATGCGGTCTGCGGCTACCTGACCGGCGCTCCTGCAACACCGGATGTGGATTCCGGCCGGCAGGCGGAAATCCTCCAGATGATGTACGACCTGTCGGAACAGCCCACCCCGGCCAGCTATCCGCTTGACAGCGAGCGCAGGCTGCAACAGCAGATCCGCGACGGAGACAAAGAGGGGTCTCAGAATCTGCTGAACGAGCTGCTTTGTCAGCTTTATTTTGTCAGCGGCACCAATCTGGAAATTTTTAAAACCCGTGTGCGGGAGCTGCTCACCCTGATGTCCCGTGCGGCCATTGACGGCGGCGCAGATGTCAACGAGGTATTCAGCCTGTGCTATCACTGCGAAAAGGAAGTGGAACATTTCCACGATTTTGAGGCCCTCAACATCTGGCTTAGCGCCATGCTACATAAGTTTATCAGTTTTGTGTTTGATTTCACGGAAATCAAGCACCAGAACGTCATTCGCAAAACAGCTTCTTATATTAAGGAACATCTTGCGGACAAGCTGACGCTCGAGCAGGCTGCCGAGCAGGTATATTTGTCCAAATCCTATTTTTGCCGCATCCTTAAGGACGAGCTCGGCTGCACTTTCACTGAATATGTCAACCGCTTGCGCATTGAACGCAGCAAGATCTATCTGCGGGAAAGCACCATGCCCATTGCAGAAATTGCCTGCGCAGTCGGTTTTGATGATCAGAGCTATTTCACCCGTATTTTCAAACGCCATGTGGGGACTTCCCCTGGCAAATACCGTGACATGCGCAGCTAATTGTTTTGAAGCGCACAAAGACCCGCCTTTTGTTCGCTGGTCATAAAACGGGATGAACCAACAAACTGAACCAGAGTAGCCGCCATGCAGGGCGCAGAGAAAGACGGGTAAGGAGCGGTGGCTTTTTGCCCGTCTTTTTTCTTCCTATTGCGCAGTCGAGCGCCAACTTCGGGGGATGAGCAAAAAAACACTACCCACGTCCTTATTGCGTCTGCTTCCGCCCAAAACCATTGTTCGGAATATCTCATCGTAACTCATCCTCTCATCCCGGCAGGGGGCTATTACAGCAAACGCCCATGCAGCATAAAACCGCATGAGCGTTTGAGTAATATGAGCAATCAGAACATATTAAATGAGTTGTTCGAAATGAAATAGCAGTTTACACCCATAAAAGATAATGATAATGCCGCAAACCAAGTTGATTCTCTTTAAAGCCTTTGCATGGAAACGGTTGCTGAAAATAGAAATTACAAAGGTTAATCCCGTAAACCAAAGGCAGGACGCAACACCCACACCGGAAATGAATGGTGTCGATTTTGCGGCGGGCAAAGCAACATGGAATGCGCCTAACATCATTGTTCCATCTATTACCGCCTGTGGATTGAACCATGTCACAACACAAGCAGAAGATATTGTTTTCCGTATGGATAACATGGATTTTGAACGGTCTATTTCCTCTACTTTTGCTCTTAGCAGCCCGATTCCTATGTAAATAACAATGAAACTTCCCGCCAATAAAATAATCATTTGCAGCCACTCGTAACGCTGCATGACTGCGCCAATTCCAAAAAAACAGGCGAATGCTAACGTCACATCAAAGAAAATTACAATCAGTGCCGTTAATAGGGCGCGGCGGCGCGTGTGCGTTAACGCTGAATTGATAACGAAAAGATTTTGTAATCCGATAGGGGCTACATAGGCAAGCCCCATTGTTAAACCTTGTAAAAAATATTCCATAGTCACTTCCCCTATTTTAATAAGGGCATGCTCCCTGTCAGCTTATTGACTTTCCTTTTTGCCCCGCAGATTGCAATTCCAAAATAATTTAAGTCAATTTCATACACTTCTTTTATCTTTTTAATAAATTCATCATAGGTCTTGCACCCTTGCGCTAAATCAGAAAAATCGACCACTGTCAAATCAGAAAAATCCGGCTCATAGAGTTTTTCCCGAATTGCTTTAATGTGTTCGGCCTTTCCCTTCAAGATAGGCACAGGAAACTCAATAATGCCCGCATGCTCATTTCCGCTTTTATCGGTCACATCTGCGCCGACCACTTCCGGCATTTTCTTTCCCAACGTAATTCCCATGATTGCCGCCGTATTTGCAATAATCCCCAACGGTAAATGTTCATCAATTATCATAACACATTTTTCATTCTGCAAGTCCATTTTTAGCGCCTTTCCTTTCTGTCTTATGCTCCGACAAGAATAATCCTATCAAAGCCAAAACCGTTCCTATTCCCGCCAATAATGTCAGATGTTCATGCAAAATCAAAACAGACGTAACGACAGTTATTACAGGGACCATATAGATATACACGCTCGTCTTTACAGCGCCCAATTTTTTCACAGCAAAATTCCATGTTACAAAGCAAAGTGCGGAAGCCCCTAATCCCAAATACAGAATATTGAACAGATATGTCATATTTGCAAATCGGGATAAATCCGGCTGAAAATCAAAAAAGAACAGCGTCGGTATCATAAACAGAATTCCATAGAAGAACGTTCTGCGTGTAGAAAAAATAACAGGATAACCAAAGCTGTTGATTTTTCTTGTCAATATAGAATAACAAGCCCATACAAGGGCGGCTACGACAGCAAGTAAATCTCCCATAGGGTTAAGTTGCAGTTTTGAGCCGTTAAAGCTGATTAAGATTATCCCGACCATTGCAACGACAAATCCGGCAAAAAATTGCGCCCGCAATTTTTCTTCCGACTTCATGAACAGATGCGCCAGTATTGCCGTAAAGAATGGGGCAACGGATATCATCACGCCCACATTGGAAGCCATTGTAAAAGTTAAGGCGATATTTTCGAGCAGATAATACAGGCATATCCCACACAGCCCCGCAAGGGCAAAGGTCAGTTCCTGCTTGTAGCCCGTGGTCTTTAATCTCCGGGGATGTGCTGCTAATAAAACCAAAAACCCCATAACAAAGCGGAAAAAGAGAATTTCCACGGGCTGAAAATCTACTAACAGGATTTTGGTAGAGATAAAAGTAGTTCCCCATATCGCAATCGTTAATAATGCCGCCAAATGTCCGGCGGTCTTTTTACTCTCCATGTCACGACTCACCGTCCTTGTTCTTGTTAAAGAATATTTCACGATAAACGCCGGGTGCAAGCCCTATAAAGCTTTTAAAATAATTTGCAAAATGGCTCTGGTCTGAAAATCCTGTTTGCATGGCGGCTTCTACAGGCTGCACGCCTTTTCCCAACAATGCCTTTGCTTCATTGATACGGATTGTTTCTAAATAACAGTACGGGGTAACGCCCTTTGATTTTGTAAATGCCCGCAGCAAAGTAGATTTGCTTAATCCGGCATAACGGCATATCTGGTCCAAATAAATCCGCTCATGAAAGTGTTGCCGGATAAAACTACAAGCTTTTTCAATTTCCTTTGGGCACTCCGGCACACAGCTTTCAAAGGGCTGCCCGTAATTCTGTATCAGTGCAGAGATAAGGAATAAAAGGCTTTCTTCTTTTCCAAAATCAGTGGCGCCGTTCATTACCATTTCGTGAAGCGGGCGCAGGTAACAGGCGATTTCATCATCACAAACGACGTTTTTTGAGAAGCCCGGAAGCTCCCGGCTTCCTGTTACTTCTTCTGTTAAATCCAACATAATGCTTTTTGAAATGTTAAGTCCGCGATAATCAAAGGTTCCGCCATCACTCTGGACGCAAGCATGATTATCTCCCGGATTAAAAAGTATGACGTTGCCCTTTTCTATGCTGTATTCGTTGTTTTTACAGGATAATACACGCTGCCCATCCTCAACAAATCCGATCACATAATACTCATGGAAATGGTTCGGGAATGGCTGCCGGATTCCCTCAAAACGGTAGGCTTCAATTCGTAATTCATCATCATAAACTACCGTCCGCGTTTCTTTCTTCATGTGTTTACCCCTTTCTGCCACTATTGTACCGCCGGGATATTTGAAAGTCTTGTAAAATATCTTCATTTTCCTGGCGTTTTAGAAAATTATCCGTATTAAGAAGGGCGGGCGGTTCTTATTCAATGACCTGCGAAACGGAGAAACGGCATAGCCCGTAAGCTACGCCGTTTCCGAAAACAATTCTTATACTGTCTCATGAGAGCCGCCCTTCGGCGGGCCTTTTTAGATTTTATTTTGCGTAGAATTCGTCGACCGCCGCAAAGAACGCATCGATGTTTTCCCAGCTGGACATGGGTGGGATGTCGCAGCCCGAAGAGATGCAGAAGTTCGGGTGCTTGCAGCAGGCATTCATTACTTTGTGGGTCGCCTCACGGATGGACTCCGGAGTGCCGCCGCGGAACTCGCCCGCCGGGTCAACATTGCCCATAGCCAGCGTGTCGGCCGGCATCTTATCCATCATCTCAGCCATATCGATCGCATTGCCATAGTGATAAACCTTCGCGCCGCAGGACAGGATAGAGTCCAGGGTCAGGATGGTGGTGTTGCCACAGTTGTGATAAACCACGATGAAGTTCTCGTCCTGCACTGCGTCGACAATGCGCTTGCAGTAATCTCCAGAGAACTCCTGCGCCAATGCCGGGGACAGCAGACCCGCCAGAGGCTCTGCGATCACAACGCCGTTCGCGCCGACCGCTTTGTATGCCTGAATATACTTGATAATAAACTCAGTCGCCTTTTCCAGAACAACGTGTACGGTATCAGGCTCATCATAGCAGTAAACCATGGTCTCGGTCACGTCGAGCAGACGGCCTGCCAGCGAGAAGGGGCCGATGACGCCCGCAAATACCGGACGATCCTCAATCAGCGCCATTGCCTTTTCGATGGCGTCGATGTAAATCTGGGTACGGCCTGCGCCGACTTCCGGAACCGCAAGCGCTTCTGCCTGCGCCAGACGCTCATCCTCATCCACCTCTGTGGAGATCACCGAGCCGATGACGGTCGGAACCTCGTCGTCCGAAAAGCGGATGGTGGAGCCAAAACACTCTGCCTCAACGGACAAATCCATCAGGCTGACCGAACCGCCTGCCTTCGGAGTGCGGTCTGCAACCGCTTTCATCCCCTTGGCCTGAATGTCGCTGTCGTTGATCAACTCCTGCACAGTGATGCCCAGAAGCTGGATAGATGGGAAAGACAAAACCGGCATCGCCTTTTTGACCGGCGAAGCCTTGAGATCCTCTACCCATTGGTACATATTTCTCTTCATAGCAAGCTCCTCCTGTGACTATAAAATCGTATACAAATTTTAAACAATTGCGTAACCCCTTTGTTCGGGTTCTCCTCTTGCTGACACTAGAGTAACACGAATTCCCGGGCGATTGTTAGGAGGATTTTGCCGTTCTTTTGCACGAAATTGACTTTGTCTGCTATTTGAGCCTCGTCCGCTTTGTGTATGTACCGGTTCTTATAAATCGGGCGCGCCCGCAGGGACGCTGCGGAATTTTTTCTCACTGAAATCTGCTTCGATCACACTCTGCGGCGGGCAGGTCAGGAAGCGGTCGTTGTCCCAGGGGCCATTGACAAGCGACTCAAAGTAGCCCATCTGCCCTTCGATCTCCCGATACTCCCAGCCAAAATCCTCCGCCGCCTGACGGCTGTACGCCTCATGCTGCGGAAACCGTGCAAGCGGGCAGGTGATGTAGCCGCAGTAATGGTAATTTTTCATCCAGGCGTTATCACACTCCAGCAGGTATTCGGCATTCTCCTCGCCGTACAGCTCGGTATACTGCGCAAGCCTGCGCGTGTAATTCTCGGTAGACGGCATAAACGACTGCTCAATCCAGCCCGGGCTGTACCAGAATGTTCCGGGCATTTCGTGGAACAGTTTTCGATAACGGTCCGCCGAGCCGAGGAATAAAGAAATACAGTCGTCACAGCGCGGCACAATGAGCGGCAGCGACCGGCTGCGCAGGCCAAGGACGCCGTTGGAGCACAAACCATATCCCAGGATGACCGCTTCAAAACGCATTGCATCCTCCAGCAGCTTGTTTTCCCTTTCAACCTCGTCGATCATGCGCTGCACTTCCGTGCGCAGCAGATCCGGGGTATTGTGCAGGCCCTGACGCAGCCACCAGGTACGAACGACGTGCTTGCTTCCCGCCACCAGATGGGAAATCTCCCGGTTCATCACCATGCACCCGATCAATGCGAGTCTCATACAGGTTCTCTCCTTTTTATCTTCTTATTTCCCAATTATACGTGCCTTTCGCCTGTCTGGCAAGGCTTTTCCGGCGGAGGGCCGCCGGCTTTTGGCAAGCCTTCGATATTGTCAATTTCGTCTTACCGGCGCGCATATTCTCCTATACACCCGCTGTCCAATCCGGCTATAATAGAGATAACTATCTGAGTGAATTGAAGCAAGGGAGACAAGAGATATGAAACTCGGCATTGGCATCGACACCGGCGGCACCTGCACGGATGCGGTGCTGTATGATTTCGAAACAAGCACGGTTCTTGGGAAAAACAAAGCGCTGACTACCCCGCACGACCTGACAGCCGGCATATTGAACGCGCTGGATGGATTGGACCCAGCGCTTTGCCGCAAAGCGGTGCTTGCAGGCTTATCCACCACCTTAGCGACCAATGCCTGTGTGGAAGGCAAATTCCGCCGCACCCGCCTGCTTCTGCTCGGTATTGACCACACCGGCGTGGAACGGTTCGGCGCCGATTATGGCCTGACCGACCCGGACGATGTGCGTTATTTGCCCTGCAAAACGACCATCGACGGCAAAATCCTGGAGGAGCCTAACTGGGAAACCCTCCGGACAAATGCGAAGGAATGGTTTCACGACGTCGAAGCCGTCGCAGTATGCGAGGTATACGGCGTGCGGAACGGCGGCGTGCTCGAAAGGAAAGCCGCGCAAATCCTGACGGAACAGACCGGTCTTCCGGTCATGTGCGCCAGCGAACTGTTTTCCGGCCTGTCCAGCCTGGAGCGGGGCGCGAGCGCGCTGCTCAACGCCGGGCTGCTCCCAGTAACCAACCATTTCCTTGATGCGGTCAAGAAGGCGTTCCGCCAACGCGGCATCACGGCCGACGTTATGATCGTGCGCTCGGACAGCAGCCTGATGAGCTGCGCGTATTCGGCTGAGCACGCGGTGGAAACCCTGCTTTCCGGCCCCGCTGCAAGCGCGCTCGGCGGCTGTGCGCTGACGGACGCCGATTACGCCGTCATTGTGGACATTGGCGGCACAACGACCGACATCGCGTTGGTTACAAACCGCATGCCGGTGCTCTCCGACGAAGGCATCCGGGTTGGCGGCTGGCGCACGCTGGTGAAGGGCCTGTTTGCCACATCGTTTGCGCTTGGCGGCGACAGCGCGGTGCGCTGGACGCTGGACGGCATGACGGTCGGGCCTGACCGCGTCATCCCACTCTGCGTGCTGGGCGCCCGTTATCCCTTCATTGAGGACATCCTCCGCGCTCAAATTGAAGCCGTCCCCGCCCATACCCAGCCGCTGCACGAATTTTTGACCCTTGCACGGGATGATTGGCGAGACCTGCCGCTCGACACCCGCGAACGCATGCTCTGCGAGGCGCTGGAGGAGCGTCCGCTGAGCGTCCGGCAGGCTTCCGATCTGCTTGGTATCGAATGTTATGCTCTCAATACGCACACTATGGAAAAACTGGGCGTCATCCTGCGCGCCGGCCTACCCCCGACAGATGTCATGCATGCGCTGGGCGACTATGCCCAGTACAACCGCAGCTGCTCCATTCTTGGCCTTCGCTTTGCCGCGGCTTCCCTGAACCTGTCCCCCGAAGCGCTTTGCCGGAGGATTTACGAATATGTAG
>URFQ01000046.1 GCA_900547195.1 uncultured Butyricicoccus sp. | reverse complement strand
ATCAGCATGTTGTCCTGACTCAGAAAATAGTTATTGGTCCATTCGCCGCGGGCGACCTGAACTTCACCGACAACCGCCACAATCAGACACAGCACAAAGAACGCCAGAATGATGCCGTATTTGTGCATGTTTTTCTTGTTACGGGCGATAAATGAGACCCCTGGTGCGGGTGCAGTATTTGTTGTAGTCATGGTCACTTCTCTTTATTCATGCATACGTTGGCGGGTGAGATCACACCGCAAGTTTCATTAAATCAGTCTGGATGGCAGTGGCGGCGGTCAGCTCTCCGGCGATCCGTCCGTCACGGAAAACAATAATCCTGTCACTCATCCCGATAATCTCCGACAGCTCAGAAGAGACCATCACAATGCCTTTGCCCTGTAAGGCGAACTCAGACATAAACTTATAAATTTCTTTCTTGGCACCGACATCCACGCCGCGTGTCGGCTCATCGAGCAGCATCACATCCGGCTCGATTAGCGCCCAGCGCCCGAGAACCACTTTCTGCTGGTTACCGCCCGACAGGTTCCGGATCAGCTGCTCCTGCCCCGGCGTTTTGATGGATAGGCTTTTAATATACCGATCCACGATCTCCCTTTGCCGGCTTCCATTTACCAGCCCGCGGCGCGCGATCCGCGGCAAAATCGCCATCGTCATGTTCTCCCTTACGGACATATAGGGAAAAATCCCCTCTGCCTTGCGGTCCTCCGAGCAATAGGCGAATCCTTTTGCAATTGCATCCCTCGGCGCTTTCCAGCGCGCCTCCCGCCCGTTGACCAGTAACGTCCCTGTATAATCCGTGTTGTCTCCAAAAACCACCTTGGCAAGCTCGGTCCGCCCCGCGCCAAGCAGGCCAGCCAAGCCCACTATCTCTCCCGGCCGGATTCGCAGGCTTACGCCCCGCAGCTTTGCTTTGTCTGCAATCCCCTGCACTTCCAGCAGAGACGCCTTCCCGTTTCCCTGATAGATCCTGTTCTTTCTCCGCAATACATCGGTCGCATCACGCCCGATCATGCGGGATACCAGCTCCAGTTTGCTCAGACCCGCCGCTGGGCTTTCGCTGACAAGCTTTCCGTCTTTCAGGATCGTAACCATATCGCATATCTCAAATATTTCATCCAAACGATGGCTGATGAAAATAATCGCAATCCCCTTTTCCTTGAGCTTACGCATTTGCCGGAACAGGATCTCCACCTCTTTTTCATCCAGGGACGAGGTCGGCTCATCCATTACGATCAGCTTGGCCTGCACCGAGATGGCACGGGCGATCGCCACCATCTGCTGCACCGCTGTTCCATAACTGCAAAGCGGCTGGGTTACATCTGCTTCCACCCCCATCTCGCGCAGTATTTCCTCCGCTCCCTGGTTAACCCGCTTCCAGTTGATTCCTGTACGGTTCATCGGCTCCCGTCCGAGATGGATGTTTTCCGCAATACTTAAATAGGGAATCAGGTTAATCTCCTGATAGATCGTGCTGATACCCGCCCTCTGTGCGTCCAGTGGGCTGTTGAACGAAACTTGCTCGCCATCCAAAACGATCTCGCCCGCATCTTTCCGGTACAGGCCGGTCAGGACTTTCATTAAAGTGGACTTTCCCGCGCCATTCTCGCCCATCAACGCATGGATTTCACCCGCACGCACCCGAAAGTTTACATGGTCCAGCGCATGGACACCCGGAAACTGCTTATCAATTTGCCTCATTTCCAGCAAATAGTTGTTTCCCATCCGCTATCCCCTCCTGTTACTATAATATTTGCCCCATTCATACGGGAGAGGGACGCTCCGTCCCTCTCCCTGCCGCTATTTCGAGGCATTCAAATGCATCAATAGGCCTCTTCCAAACATTTCTCTGCATTTTCAATCGTGTACAGCTTGCCTTCGTTTTTTACAAATGCGGGCACTTCTTCGCCCGCTTCCAATTTGTCGATGATCGCTAAAACGCTGTCGCCAAAGCGTGGTTGGCAGAGCACGCTCAATTCCATATCCCCGTCGATAATGGCCTGCAGCGCGTCTTTCTGTCCATCCATGCTGTAGATTTTAATATCTTCGCCCGGTTTGAGCCCCGCGGCCTTAATCGCCTGCAGTGCGCCGATGGCGTTATCGTCATTGTGCGCAAATACTGCATCGATCTCGTCCCCATAGGCCTGGATCAGGTTTTCCATCGCTTTCTGCGACTCCGCGCGGTTAAAATTGCCGACCTGGGATGCGATAATCTTTACATTGTCATAGTTGGCAATCTCTTGCGTAAACCCCTTATTACGATCGATCGTACTGGTGGCGCCCGGCGTACCGCTCAGCTCCACGACATTGCAGCGCGCATTGCCAAACTGGTCTTTCATATACTGCGCGCAGGTCTGTCCCTCCCATACAAGATCGGCGCTGTTCAGCGTCGTATAGTCCACGCCAGCCTCGCCATTAATGCCGCGGTCGACTAGGATGACCGGAATGCCGGCGTCCATTGCGGCCTTCAGCGCTGGTGTCAGGCCTTCAGATTCGCGCGGGGATACGATCAGGTAATCCGGCTTTTGGGAAATAATATCCTCGATATCAGACATTTGCTTCGCGGTATCGTCCTGCGCGTCCGTATAAATATACTTATAACCCTTTGCTTCAATTTTTTCTTTCATATCGTTTGTTTGTACGACTTTCCAGTTGTTCTGGTTGCCGCACTGCGAAAAGGCCACGGTCAACCCCCCGTTTTCGCCGCCATCCGCTCCCGCATCCGTATTCGGTGCGTCCGCGTTACCCGTATCGGTCGAACAGCCCGCGCCCGAACCGCATAGCAGCACACCGGCTAGCAGCATTGCGAATAGTCTGGTCTTTTTCATACAAAACCCTCCCGTTTTCTGTTTTCTCATTTCTGAGTGTGGTTTTATTGTACCAGCCGTCTCCATACTAGTAAATCAACTTATTTTTTTGATCTTTCAAGATTTTTTCTGTCCCCCGTCCTCCCCCTGTGCTTGCCGATACTCTGTGGGCGAAAGGCCCGTGTTTTTCTTGAAGAGCGTACTGAAATAAGTGGGGTTCTCATATCCAACAGCTAAAGCGATTTCATATGATTTTTGATCGGAATAGAGCAAAAGCTGCTTGGCCTTTTCCATGCGCAGATTGGTCAGGTAGTTGATAAACGACGTCCCGATCTCCTGCTTAAACAAAATGCTGAAGTAGCATGACGACATATTGACCGAAGCGGACACGCTTTGCAGCGAAATAGAATGGTCGGTAAAATTTTGCTCGATATACTGCCGCGCCTTTTCGATCAATGTATGGTGTACCGCGCCTCTTTTCCCGTGCACATAGTCGCATACCCGTCCCAGCATCCCGCCGAGGCCGCTGATCTGTTTTTTCAGGCTGCCTGCCGTAATGACCACGTGGTATTCCTTTACAGGATCGTCAAGCACCTCGGACAAGTCAATCCCGAATTCTTTCAGCACCCTTGCAACCTGGCTGTATACCGATGCGATAAACATTTGCCCATACAGGACTGAATATCTCCCGCTTTCCCGTATGCCGTCGGCAATAAGCTCGATATTTTGTTCGATCAGTCTCTTGTCAAAGGTGCGCACGCAATCTACAAAACGCGCAATATTCACAGCGTTCTGTATCCCGTCATCCTGGTGGATTCGCTTCAACTCAGCGTAATCCAAAAAACTTGTCTCATCATAAATGAAAGCATACTTCATCACTTTTTGGCAATGGCAATACATATCCTGTAGCCCCCATAGATCCTCTGATATGCCATCGGTAGCACAGAAGAACGGATATTCGTTCTTTAAATCCACATCTTCTCGCAGCGCCCTGCAAACAGCCTGCATATGTGTGGCCGTGTGCTGCGCGTCCTTCCCTGAGACAATGATCAGGACGCGTCCCTCTGTCGGAAACTCCTCATAAAACAACATACACTCTGCGGCACATTCTTTTACCTGTGCAGCAAACCGGCTGAAGTATTTCTGCCGCGCCTGTTCTGTAAAGGTATCCCATGCAAACCGGTATCCCAGAATATCGATCATAATACAGGCGTAGCACTTTCCCACTGATATGCCCGCCTGTTCGGCCTCCGCTTCCCCGAGGCTGCTGTCCGCACCAGTGTGCAGCAGGCGGGATAGCAGCTCCTCACGCTCCTGCTTTATGCTCTCTTCCTGCCTTGTTTTAAATTTTTCATATATCTCGTCCAACAAACGCTCCATATAGTCCAAGTCAATCGGCTTGAGTATGTAGTCTTTCACGCCCAGCTTGATCGCACGTCTGGCATATTTAAATTCATCGTAACAGGTCAGTAATATCACGAAGGTATCCGGTTGCTCCCGCAACACGTTTTCCGCCAATTCCAGCCCATCCATAAACGACATACAAATATCGGTGATCAGCAGATCCGGGCGATATCGGCGCGCCAGCTCCAACGCCTGTTCCCCGTCCTCAGCGGTTGCCACAACCTCCATTCCATGTGCTGCCCAAGGCACGTTGTCCCGCAGCCCCTCCCGAATCAAATACTCGTCATCTACCAGCAATACTTTCATTCCGTTTCCCCCTCCCAGCGCATCGGCAATGTGATATGGAAGCAGCTTCCCTCCCCCTGCCGGCTCTCAAATGTCACACCGTATGGTTCTCCAAACAGAATCCGTATCCGTTCGTTTACACTGACCACGCCATAGCTCTCCGCCTGCAGCTCCCTCCCGCAGCGCAGCATATTGTGCAGCTTCGCAGCCGTCTCTTCTGTCATTCCCACGCCATCGTCCATAATATCTATCACAATATTCTTTTCCATAGGCCGCGCCCATATTTTTAAATGGCAGACCTCGCGCTTGAGCTTCATTCCATGGTAAATGGCATTTTCGATCAACGGTTGCAGAACCAGCTTGGGAATCAGACAGGAAGCGATTTCCTCCTCCAGGCATACCTCATATACAAACTGTTCTTTATATCGAATATTCTGTATGATCAGGTAATTTTCAGCATGGTTCAATTCCTCCCGCACTGTAATGATCTCCCGCCCGCTGCTCAACCCGATCTTTAGAAACTTCGTTAGGGCCATTATCATGCGGACCGCTCCATCCTGATCCTTCGCCCGAATCATCCAGATAATAGAATCAAGCGTATTATAGAGAAAATGCGGCCTGATCTGCGCCTGCAAGGCTTTTAATTCGGTCAGGCGAAGCTTCTTCTGATTTTCCACCTCACGATCCATAAGCGTACAGATAGTCTTGAGCATCATATTAAAACGGTTGGTCAAGGCGCCGATTTCATCGTCGCGTTCCGGTACGGCATATACACTCAGGTCTCCCTGCCCCACCAGACGCATTTTGTCATCCAGTTTTATAATCGGGTAAACAATATACTTGGAAAGGCGATAAGCCAGCAACAGCGCGATTACTATAACGCCGACCGAAACCAGACATACGATTTTAATGATCAAAAGTACGTTTTGCGCCAGCTCTCTGCCTGGCACCGTGCATACCAGCTTCCAGCCCGTTTCTAAAACAGGCTGCTCAATCCGCAGATCATGAAATATAGCATCCTGCCAGAAGGCAAAGGTATTTTGTGTCACCCCTTCGTACAGTTGTGTCGCAGACATATCAGCGGGACCGATAATGGGCCGCCCATAAGCATCCTGTATATACAAAAAACCGTTCTCACTGACCCTTGTATTCAAAAATTCGCTGACCTTTGCGGTCTCCAGTTCCACAACTACGATACCGCGGTACTCTCCGCTCCCCAATTCTCTTACCGGCGTGATTGTGGTCAGCAGCGTCTCCCCCGTCGTGACAGCAAATTGAGAACCCTGCTCAGGCGGTAGCCAAATGGTCCGTTCCAGTTGCAACGCTTTTCGGCAATACAGGTTGTCCATCGCGTTCTCTTCCGCAAAAGAGTAATACTGTGACTTTGCCGCCATACCATTATTCGCAAAAAAGTACATGGCGAATATGTTGCTATCATACTGGTTCAACTCCGAAAGGTAGGCGTCCAGTTTAAACCTGTCGCCAAACTGCGACTTATACTGTGGATATTCTGTACGCATGGCCGATTGGATACTGGCCGACCGGCTGATAATCCGGGACATGGACAGCATACTCTCCAATAGATTATCAATTTCATTCGCTGTTTTTTCTACGATCTGTTCACTTGTCATGACCGCCATGTTCATTACATGGCGATAGGACACGATGCATGCCGCGACTGCAACCGTCGCGGCAGAAATAAGGGCGAAAGCCAAAAAAAACCGAAACAGGCGTATTCTCATGGATTGTTGATGCATTCTTATCCCCTCTCAGCAAAAAAACTGCCTCACAAAAGAGCATACTTCTTATGTCAGGCAGCCTATCATTGTTCAGTTCTTCGGTACCAATGCAAAAGGACGGATCGGCGACCCAGAGCCGTTTCTGATCTTCAGCGGCACAGCCACAAAATAAGAACGCACAGGCAGCTTATCCAAATTTTTCAGCTCCTCCATGATCAGAATATGGTTGGGCAGCCAATGCATATGGTGTCCATAGGATTCCAGTTCTTCCCCAGCGATTACAGGTGTATCACATGCGATTGTATCACTTCCTACCGCCCGAACCTTGCGCTCTGCAAATAGCCGGACTGCATCCTCCGCCAAGCCAGGCTCATTTTTGGCATAATACTTCCAGTCCGTTCCCGTTGTCCAGTGACGAAACCAGTGAAAATCCAGCAGGACAATCTCTTTTTCCCCTGCTGCCGTTCCCATTTCCGCTTCCAATGCCAATATCTGCTCTGCCGTAATCCGTTGTCCCGGCTTTGCATTCAGCCGATACAGAGGGTAAGTAACCGCCATACCGCACAGACAATCGGGTGGGTAGGTTTCAATCGTACTTTCCATCATCGCCGATACCTGATGCGCGGGCGCGTCGACATGCGCGCCAGTATGTTCCCCTAAAAACATCGTCTGGCAATAATATCCATCATGGGCGTGTGTGACAGTTGGCTGTATGACCAGCGGTGGATGAGTTGGCCAACGTGGGATATTATTTTCCAAAACCGGTGATAAGTCGACTACATTGCAGGCCGAAACCGCCTCACTGATCGTATGCAGAATATTAGTCATAATTCGTACCTCCTTTTTATACCCAAGATTGTACCATGTATTAATAAGAAAGGAATCCTATATTTTTTTAAGTTCTTTCAATAAATTTTGAATTTATTATAACATATCCTCTATTTTTTCAATAAAAGTTCTTTCCAGAAATCTCTTGTTTTATATAATTTAAAAAGATGTCGTAAAATGCAATATTAAAGTTACCAAACATATTTTGGTTTTAAAAACTTTTGTGTACTATGAACATGATAAGGAAACACCTTACAATTTGCACTATTGAAGAAGGATTCCCACAGAAATAGAAAAAGCCCAATATAAAGCCGAGCGACACCCTTTTTTATTCAGCGATTTGCACTAAAAGCCGGAAAAGCCTTGGGGTTTTGTCCCCAAGGCTTTTCCGGCTTTCAGCGGTGGCAGCAATCTTGCCTGCGTCCCCTCAGATGTCCCTTACATCTTTTCGATCGCATCCAGCTGGCTCATTGCGACGCCAGACTTGGCAAATACAGCTTTTACTTTGTTGCGAACCTCTGGATCCAACTCCGGCAGATGGCCTTCATATTCCTCCATCAGGCGCTCCATTTCCTTGTCAATGCTGTCTTCGAAATATGTTGGGCTTTTTGCATTGCGTGATCCGATACGCGGCATGTACAGAACCATGAAGTTATCCAGGGTATAATCTGCTGTAAGGAAGCTGCCGTCGTGCCCTACTTCTTTAATTTCCTCCATGTCAATCGTCTCTTCATTGACCTCCAAGGGGGCAAACGCGGCTTTTACCTGCCGGATAATCTCAAAATCACAAATCATTTTGTCAAAAGAAGTCGCGTTCACACTGGCAACAACGCCGCCCGCCTCCATCACCAGATTAATTCCATGCCGGTAAGCGGAATACAAGGTCAGCATTGATTCATAGCCTGCCTGTGCATTGACAACCGGGGCATCGGTCTGGCTTCCGCCGCCTCTGGAGGGCAAACCATAAAAACGTGCCATTTGCGCGCCAAATCCCTGCATGATAGTGCCTTCCGGCGCGCCGCAGGCAAACAGGATGCCGCGCATATCCACGGCATTGGATTGTATTCCAAAAACAACCGGAGTCCCCGGCCGGATCATCTGCGCCAGGCAAATTCCCGCAAGATCCTCTGCCGTACCGCTAGCCAAGGTTCCTGCCATAGGAAGCGGCCCGGTCGCTCCCAGCATTGCCGCGGGGCACAGGATCACAGGCTGGCCATATTGGGCGAGCGTCATCAGGCAGTCCAGCATCTTCCCATCCAAAGATAACGGGGAATTGGTATTAATCAGGGCAATCATTCTGGGCTTTTGCACCATTTCCTCGATGCCACCAAACAATTCGCAGCCGGCCTCCATCAAGGCCTCCATCGCTTCCTTTTTGCCTGTAGACAGCATCATCACCTTATCCGAATGCGTCAGCGCGGCATAAAACATGCTGAGCGGCGCCGTGTCCTCCGGCATGTCGCCTGGTTGGATTAAAATACCTCCGTTAATGGAGTAATCCTCATTTGCATGAATCAGCTTGACGCATTTCACGTAGTCCTCCATGGTGCCGGGGCGCTGTGTGCCGTCGCGTTCGGCGATAAATGCGCATCCATACGTCGGGGATGGATGCACGTAGTCTCCGCCAATCACCATATTATATTTGGGGTTTCTCGCATACAGCGTAAAGGAAGAAGGCGCCATGTTTACCCAGTGCATAACCTGCTCCTCGGTAAAATATGCGATATTCCCTTCCACACGGATGCCGTTTTCCACCAAAATCCGAATCGCCTCTTCATTATGGAACCGGATGCCAACATCACGCAGGATCTCCATTGCAGCGTCATGGATCTGCTGTTCCTTGGACATAAAATTACCTCCTCTTCTTCATATGCTTACGCATTTGCACGCGCCCCGGTCAACGGTTTCTGACGCCAAGCTTCAGTTCATCCCGCAAATACCGGATGCTTTGCAGACAGGCGTCCATCTCGCGTGCGCGCGCCTCTTCAATTGGTTCGTCAATGCTTTTGAAGGCAATTTCATTCTCGAAAATGATCCGATCCATTGGGGAATTTTCCCGAATTTGCTGGATCATACGTGGGCAATCCATTGATCCCTGACCGTGCGGAGCACCGATATCATGTACTCCCAAGGGATCGACTACGATTATATCGTCGCTGAAATGGCAGCAATATGCCTTGGGAAGCATACGTTCCATGGCGTAATATGGATTCTCGATGACCTGAAGCGGATTCATGGTGTCCACGCAGGTGCCGATAAGCGGATGGTTCAGCCGGTCTACCAGCCACAGAATCTCGTCGGCAAAGGTATCGGTATGGTTTTCAATAGCAACTTGTATTCCAAATTCTTCAATCCTTGGCGCCGCCGCATGAAACAGGTCATATTTCTCCGCGAGCTGACGCATCACAACCGGATGCATGCAGGAACCGTACAGTTCCCTTGGGCGCTTAATATCCAAGCTGAATTTCACCAGGTCGGCTCCCAGAGCATGCCCAATTTCCAAGGCTTCAGTTACCGTGCAGTTGACCCGTGAATCGCTGCCCGCATCAAAAGATGCATTGAATTCCAGAAACAGGCCGCGCTCTTGCGCATACTTCCGAACCCGTGCCAAAAGCTCCGGCGTGGGGTGGGTGCTTCCCAGGTCAACTTTTGTGATCTGAAGGCCGTCCAGCCCCTGCCCGGCGGCAAAATCCATCACCTGAAAAATATCCATGGTTTGTTCAAAGAAATAATCCTTGCCAAAACCCCAGCTCTCACCAAGGCCAAAGAAGTGCAGGGTATAGGTATGCATGCCCAGTTTGAGCGGTCTTTCCGTGCTGCTTTTCATAATAATTCTCCTAAAATAAATGTTTTTGTGCTATCTTCCTAGACAGGAAAATTTAAAATAAATATGTTGATTATCGCCCTGTCTTTTCCATTTCCTTCTCTTCTTCCAGCTGTTCAATCAAAGCTTCCCGTTTTTCTTCCTCCTCCAGTTCTTCCAGGAACTCTATATCATATTTTTTACGCTGGATCAGCACCTTAACGCCGGCGCCAATGATAAACAGCGTAAGGATGACGCACGGAAATGCCGCGACGGTGATTGCCGCATTGAGCGCATCGTAGCCGCCAACGTACAGAAGTACAAAAGTCATGACTCCCATCAAGATGCCCAGTCCTCCGGTCAGCAGCTTGGGCGTTTTGGTGTGGGAAGCGTCCACCTCGGTTTTTTTCATAAACATCATAGGAAAGGAGTACGCGATGCCGTCCGAAAATGTAATGAAGGTCATCATCGCGACAATAATAAAGAACCACTTCATAAGGCTGCCGAGCGGCAAGGTATCCAGGAACGCAAACGTTGCGATACCGTCGCCAAATTGCTGCATCTGTTCGTAAATATTGCCGCCATCCAGAATACTTAGCATGGCGTTGCCGCCGAACAGGACATACCATGTAAAGATAACGCCGCAAGGCACAATGCAGTTCACGACAATGAACTGGCGGAGGGTACGCCCATAGGCAATGCTGGAATAAAAAAATGCAGACAGGATGCCGGGAAGAATGTTCCATGAATAGTAATACATTGTCCAGTTATTCTGCCAGTCCGTGTTATAAACCGGGTCTGCAAACGTGATCATGGGAATAAAGTCCACAACAAATTTGCCTACGCTGCTGAAAAGCAGACCAAGCAGACGGTTGGCCGGGCTGCAAATCAGGACGAACAGGATAATGCAAACATAGCAGGCTGCGTTCAGGTTACTCAGCTTGCCCATCAGCTTATGGACACCCGAGGTTGCGAAAATTACTGTGGTAACGGTATAGGCCAAAATAATGTAAGGCTCAAAAGAAGGCGTTTCGCTCATTCCAGCAACCGTGCCAATGCCTGCGTTGAGCTGAATGACCGCAAGCCCCATATTCGTGCCGCAGTCTACCAGCGTAATGACGGTGATCATATCGATGACATAGCCCAACAATCCGTTGACCTTGTCGCCAAACAGCGGATACAGGGTGGAGCCCACCTTGTATTTCTGTTTTCCGTTATAATAGACAAGTCCCAGCACCATTGCCGCCGCAGTAATCAGGAAGTAAGGCGGCAGGCCATAATGCAGATAACAATATTCGAGCGTTGGAATTACAGCCTCCGGGGCGCCGGCTTCGACGCCGAGGAATTCTGGTGGGTTCATAAACAGGTTTACAGGGCCGGTAACGCCGAAGAAACAGATCCCAACCGCGATGGTTCCGGTAAGTGTCAGCGTGCACCAAGTGCCGGTTTTGATACTCGGTCTGGCATCTTTTCCGCCGAACCGGATATTGCCGTACTTACTAAATAAAATCCACAGGAAAAAGGCAACAACCGCGATTACACACAGCACATACATCCATTTGAAATGATCCATGATCCAGGCAAGCGCTCCGTTCAGATAGGTTTCAAACTCTTTCGGGAAAAGCGCCCCGATTGCAAAAACAGCAATCATCAGGATGGATCCTGGAACCAGCGCTTTCAGGTCAACCTGTTTCCATACATTTTCCTTTTTGTTCATGATATCTCTCCTCTTTTTCAAAATGACTCTCTGCATGCATCCGGATGAGGCGTCCGCGATTTTTTTACGGCGCCCGACGACGTCTTTCGGGTTACCGTATGCGCCAGCCCTTTTCGCAAGGCCAGCCCACCTCACCATCATTTTTGGGGGATGCGGATAATCCCCCCGTTTCATCTTGTATACGGCTGCCTTCCATTTTTCTACCTAGCAGGATTTGCAAACAGCATACAGGTAAGTTCCTTACACTTATTTAGAAGCAAGTTCCATGCCAATTGTGCAAAAAATTATTTTTCACAAGCGAAACACAAGAAAATTTAAGGATTTTGCACAAAACCTTTTCTTCAGTTTTAGAATATTTGAGCCTATCAATTTGATCGGATAATGTATGGTTGTCTGGCTGATGTCCCAATATATCGGGTGTAAAATTTCTGAAATCCAAAGAAAAGCAAAATTTTTTTGCTCTTCTTTTAAGTAAACACACAGCGCCCGCAAAAAAAATTTGCCTCTTTCTTCAGTGTCCTGAGATTTTGTGAAATGCAGCCCATGCCCATGGACCACGCCTGAAAACCAGAATTTGCGGGGTTTTCTTGCAATATTTTGGGGTATTTCAGAATTTTACGCAAAATAAAACAGCATCTCCATCTGATCGAAGACGCTGTTTGACTTCTATGGCTTTGCCGTATATCAGCAAAAAATTTTTGCATGCATCCTATTTGAGAGCTATTCTCTCACCGAAATTCCGTCACATCAATTTGATGCCGCTTGATGTAATATTGCAGATTCTGCCGGCTCATCTGGAGCAGCCGCGCCGTGGCGGCAATTTTGCCGCCGTTTTTCTTCAGGGCGTCACAGATTTTGCGGCGCTCAAACGCCCGCACGGCGCTGTCGAAGGAATCCATATCCGGCTGCACCTCTTCCGGCGCACGCGCCGGCTCGCGGATATGCGCGGGCAGGTATTTTGGCGTGATGACCGAAATGCCATCCGGAAGGATATTCATTGCGTGTTCCATGCAATGCTGCAGTTCGCGCACATTCCCAGGCCAATTGTAGGCCTGGAACCTGCGCAGCACCTCTTGATCGACATCCTGAATGCTTCGGGATAGTTTCTCGTTGTAACGCATCATAAAATACTTCGCCAAAACAGGAATATCCTCTTTGCGCTCGCGCAGCGGCGGGATCGTAATATTGACGACGCCGAGCCGGTAAAACAGGTCCCGCCGCAGCTTATTTTCCTCTATCGCCTGATAAGGGGGAGTATTGATGTTGGACAGCACACGTACATCCACATAGATCTCGTCCGCACCGCCCACCCGCCGGATGACGCCGTCCTGCAATACGCGCAACAATTTGGATTGCAGGTTGATGTTCATGGAATTGATTTCATCGAGCAGCAACGTACCGCCATTTGCCTGCTCAAACAGGCCAGGGCGGCATTCTGCGCCTGTATAAGCCCCCTTTTCGGTTCCAAATAAAAGGCTTTCCAGCAAATTCTCCGGGATAGCTGCACAGTTGATGGCAAGGAACGGCCGGCCAGCCCGCTTGCTGGCATTGTGCACGCTCTGTGCGAACATTTCTTTTCCGGTTCCGGTTTCCCCATAAAACATTACGGACGAATCGGTGCGGGCCGCTTGCCTGCATTGCCTTACAATATCAATAATGGCTGGATCCATCGAGAAAATATCATTAAATGTATATTTTGCAGAGAGCCCATTTTTCTGTTTCTTTTTCCCAGGAGCGCTTTGCTTGATCAATTTCTCCTGTAGGCTTAGGATTTTTTTATGCAATTCGTTGATTGTGCTCCAATCCTGTGTCAGATTAAAGGCTCCCAGAATCTGCCCGTTATGAAGGATCGGAAAATTATCCGACATGATGTCGACTGTCTTGCCGGAACAGGTGGCATAGTATTGCCGTAAGCCCGGCAAAGGCTTTTTGCTTTTCAGCACGCGCGGCAGCGCCATTTCGTTTCCGTCCAGCATGCTGTAGATGCTGGGCATCGACTTCCCGTACACTTCCTCCGGGATCAGCTCGTCCATGCGGAGCGCGGCGTCGTTCAGCATCCACATGCGGCATTCGGCGTCGACCAGCACAATGGATTCACTGATCCGGTCAAGCACGCTTTGCAATACATCACCGCAGACGTCGTTGGTTGCGTTGCGGAATACCACAAGCCGGGTGTGTTCCGGCAGATCCTCCAGTTCCGGCGCCGGGCTGCAAAGGAGATACTCCCCAAAAGCAATGTTTGCATACCGGGGATGGCTGCCCCGATGGCATAACTCGGGCGCAATATCATGCAGCCGTTTTCCGGCCAACTCTCCGTTTCCATGAAGCAGCGCATCTGCGGCCGGGTTCACGGATAAAATCCGGCCGTTGTCCGCCAATAGAAGCGCACCCAAATTGCATTGTGATAAAATGTCCATCACGGTTTCGTAATGCATCCGGCGTCCCCTCCAAGTATTCCCTCAGTCAGCATCCTCCCATCGCAGCCATCCGGTGGATCGGGGTATCTTTGCTGTTATGTTTGCCTTTATGATCCATTATTGCACACAACCCGGAATTTTTCAATTGAAAGTTATATATCGGGCCGCCCAGGTGATCCAGACGGCACAAAAAAGCAATACCCCCTAATGCAGTTTATTTTCATACATCAGGGGGCTTGCTTATCGTCCGGTTTTACCGGATCTGTTCATTCTTTTATGGGCCATCAATACTGTGCCTGATAGGTGCCGTTGTTGATTTTTTCCACTGTCGAATCCCGCAGATTGGTATACACCTCGCCCGGCTCCAGCTTGACACCCTTTACGCGCGCCAGTTCGGACACCGTAACAAAGGCATAGCCCTGCTCCTTCAGTTCGTCAATCGCACCGAGCACGCCTTCGAGCGTGCAGTCACGCAGGTCGTGCATCAGCACAATGTCGCCGTCCTTTGCTTCGTTGACAATCACGCTCTTAATGCGCGCCGCATCGCGGTACTTCCAGTCCAGGGTATCGACACTCCAGTTAATAATCGGCAGCCCGCATTCTTTGGCCGCCTTCTTGACATCATCATTCACGCCGCCGCCTACTGGGCGGAACAGCGTCGGCCCTTCCCCGCAGTACGACTTGATCAGCTCACTGTTGGAATTCACCTGCTCGACAATCGTCTCATAACTCTTTTTGGTCAGCAGGCCAGGATGATCCATGGTATGGTTGGCGAGTTCATGTCCTTCGGCCAAATACCGATCCATATGGGTATGGAAATCCTTGATGCGGTAGCCGCACATAAAGAAGGTCGCATGCGCCCCGCGCTCCTGCAGGCCGTTCAGCAGGCGTGCAGTTAAGCCGGACGAACCGCCGGTCGGGCCGTCGTCAAACGTCAGCGCCACATAGTGATCGGCCTTTGGGATATCCGGACGGCGATCGGGAAGATTCTGGCCGAGCGCGGTCATGTAAACAAGCTGGCTGTCCGCGTTTGCAAAGCTCAGCGAACCGATCATGCAGACATTGCCTTCCCCAGCATCCGAGTACTCCAGCATCGCGCACAGCAGACTGGACGAGATATATGTAACGTCATCCTGAATGAGCACGTCGCCTTCTTCCGATTTGTAGTTCTTGTCATTGAGTTTGGCCTTGCTCTCTGCGGTCAGTTCGATCGTTTTGTCACCGACCGTCAGCTTGACCCCGCCGCCGTCCACGTCCTCTGCTTTTCCATCCAGCGCAACCGCCGCCGCCTTTGCAGGCAGGCAGTATTTGTTGTTGGCAATCATGGGCGCGTAATAATTCCCTTCTTCATCAACGAGGTCTGCCTGTTCGCCGTTTTTCACCACGCAGTCAGAATCCGCACGGAAAATCAGCGATTTTGCCAGCAGGTCGGCCCGCGGCGCCCCAAGCAGTTCCGCAGCCTTTTCACTGAGCTTTTCCAGCGTTTTGTCCTTGATTTCCTTCTTGGTGGTGATAACCGCATACGGGCCGTCCTCGGCATACGCCCAGCCAAACGCCTGTGCAACTGCTTCCGCCGGAACAAACAGGGTTCCGTCCGTGTTCACCGCCGGACTGGATACCGGCACGGCGTCTTTGCCGCCCGTAATTTCCTCGCCGCCGACCGGAACCTGAATCTCGGTCTTACCGCTCACAAACGTTACACTGCTGTCATCCGCGCTCTGTTCCAGCTCCATCGCGTCTGCGAGGCCGGCTGCCGGCACCATGATGTCTCCTTTATCCGAGCGATACACAGCCGCCGAAGCATCGTCTCCAAAAGAAACCGCCTCGTCGCCGGCCATGGCGCGCTCGTTGCCTTCCTGCAAAACCAGCTCATGCGAAGAGCCGCCCAACAGGCCGCCGATGCCGTCCATCGCCCCGGCGCCGCTCACCAGCGGCGGCAGGATGGCCAAACAGAATACAAACGCCATCAGTACAGCGCCAATCTTCCATTTCATAAATCGTTTACCTTCTCCCACATAAAAATAATTGCAACGCCGCAGGGCACGCCAAAAGCCAATCGCCATTTTGCGCTTTTGCATCCCTGGCCGGCACATATCGTTATTATAGCATATCCCGATGGCCGTGAGGTAACAATATGACAAAAAAACGCAGGCGCCCTGCTGGAACATCCTGCGTTTTTTGTCTCAGACAAAGAATAAATCCTCCGGCAGCAGCTGGATGCCCGCACCAAGCAGATGCGGCCCCACGTAAGAAGCCAGCGTGCAGTCAATCTCACCTTCCATGCAGTCGTCGTAGGCAGGCAGCGCGGCCTGCATGGCGGCGCGGATCTGTTTCAGTTCTGCCGGACTGTCGCCATGCGCCACTGCAATATTATACCGCCCATGCCCAGGATAATATTCCTCAACCATTTGTACCATTTTGTCGAGTGCCAGCTTGCGTCCGCGCACTTTTGCCACATTCACCAGTTCACCGTTCGGCGCAAATGTAAGAATCGGCTTAATTTGCAGCAGCGTGCCCGCTACGGCTGTGATTTTGCCGATGCGGCCGCCTTTCTGCAAGAATTCCAGTGTGTCCACGCAGAAAAACACCTTAGTACCCGCGATCAGCTTCGGTACGGCGCGCAGCAGTTCGGTCCAGCCCCGGCCCTCGTCAATATATTTTGCAAGCTGCAAAACCATGAGTCCGATACCGAGCGACCCGCTGACCGAGTCAAACGCGCGCACCTCCAGCCCGACAAAATCGCTGCCGATGACACGCACCATGTTGCAGGTGCCGCTCAGCCCCCCGGACAGGTGTACCGCAAGCACTTTTTCATAACCAGCCTCCCGGATACGGCGAAACGTATCCTCAATCAGCGCGCCATCCGGAAGCGAAGTCTGCGGCATTTCTTCCTTTTGCCTGCGGTAGATCTCTTTCGCCTGAATTGTTACGCCATCCTGATATTCGCCGTCCCGGAAGCGAATGGTCAACGGCACGACGTATATTGGGTATTTTTTCATCAAGGCGGCCGGAATATCCGCGCAGGAATCGGTCAACAGCGCAATTTTTTGTCGGTTCAATCGGCTCACTCCCCTGCCGGGACAGGCTCAGTCATCCTCTTCATCCCCGCCCGGCTCATAATAATATTCCCGAGACGGCGGCTGCGGAGCATCCGGCGCCAGGATTTTGCTTCCAAACAGGTCATACCACTGCCCGCAGCCAAGGCACCGCCAGGCGAGTGTCTGGTCTTCCTCATTGCAGTAGACCTCTTCCCCACAATCACAATGGATAATAAACATGGCTTCCTTCCCCTTCTGCCTCCCTTACAAAGCGGCAGATGATCCGTCTTTGCGGCTGAGCAGGTCAAGCACACGATGTCGCAGCTGCTCGACCGTCCCATCGTTCCACAGGATATCATCATACGGATACTTCTCCACAGAATCATCCGCGCGGTTGCCGAGCGGCCCGCGCGCTTCGAGCGCCGGCCGGCGCACGAGCAGCGTGCGGCAGCCCTCGCCGGCTGCCTGCCGGAAGCGCGCAATTTCTTCCGGCTCCCTGATGTGTACAAACAAAATCTGTTCCTCATCGCTGGCCCGGAATGCGGCGAGCTGCTGCATACAGTAGGAAAAGGACAGATCGTTATATTCGGTAAATACCTCTTTAAGCCGTGCCAACAGCCGCCGGGAGGCCGGGGTCTTGATCCCGTCCCAGCCCGCAAATTTTGCAATCTCGACAATCGGTGTAATGGAAGAAATATTGCGCACGCAGTAGTGCTCTGCCGCGATGCCGCAGACCGTATCCTTGCCCACGCCGCCGCTGCCATTGATGATGTAAATACGTTTTTGCATATCCTGCTCCTGCAAACTCATAAAGGCTTCTGTTGCAGCAATTACTGTTTCACAAGCCTTAATGGTACTCATGATTCATTTTGTTTTGATACAACAGGCGCTTTGCAGCTATTATATCACAGCGGCAGGTGAAATAAAACGACAAAAGCCGCGTGTTATGCCGCTGTGATATCATCGTGAAATAATTGATATAATAGCGCTATTATATCATAAAGCCACCGGTTGCGGCAATCACTTGCCCGGTCACAAAGGAAGTATCCTCGCTACACAGGCTGCGAATCAGCCGCGCAACCTCCTCGGGCTGTCCCAGACGGCCGAGCGAGGTTTCGTCCGCCAGGCTTGCCAGGGTTTCCGCATCGTGCATGGCGTTCATCTCGGTGTCTATGACGCCAGGCGCGACGCAGTTCACCCGAATTCCCGACAGCCCCAGCTCCTGCGCAAGCGATTTGGTCAGCCCAATCAGCCCGGCCTTTGACGCTGCATAATGGCTCTCGCACGACGCGCCGGTCACGCCCCAGACCGAGGACACTGTCACGATGATTCCCGCCTTGGCGGCCACCATCCCCGGCAGCACAGCCTGAATGGTATAGAACGCGCTGTCCAGATTCACTGCAAACATACGCCGCCAATCCTCATCCGTCAGGTCACAGAACATCTTTTGCTGTGCAATCCCCGCGTTGACCACCAGCGCATCCACCGCGCCAAACGCTGCGCGGATCTCTGACGCACACCGCTCCACCTCGGCACGCACCGCCATGTCGCCCTGCACGGCGATCACCTGCGCGCCAACCCCGGCCAATTCGCGTATCAGTGCTTCCGCTTGCCCCTGTGCCTTATGATAGCTGAACGCCACGCGCCAGCCGCAGGCCGCAAATTCGCGTACCGCTGCTGCGCCGATGCCGCGCGATCCGCCGGTAATCCAAACCGTTTTCATAGTTCTCCTTTTCCTTCGCCTGTACAGAGCCACTCCATAACAGAAGAGGCCGGCAGCCGCCGGCCTCCCGAAATTAAATTTGTGCGATTAGATGGCGACAGTCTGCTGCGCTTCAAACAAGCACTGGTTGAGGTCTTTCTTGCGGGACAGGCCCTCCTCAATGTCGAGGTCGGTCACTTGGTTGTTGTCAAAGACAACGACACGGTTGGTCTTGCCGTCCATCAGCGCGCGCACCGCGGCATAGCCCATGCGGGTCGCCATGACACGGTCCTGCGAACTCGGAGAACCGCCGCGCTGGATATGGCCAAGGATCGTGACGCGCGTATCCACGCCCGTGCTCTCATGGATACGGTCGGCAACTTCCTGCGCCGAGCCATAGCCCTCTGCTACGATGATGATATGGTGGTTTCTGCCCTTGATGCGGCCTACGCGCATCTTCTCAATGACATCGGTTTCAAAATCGATTTCTCGCTCCGGAAGCAGGGTTGCGGTTGCGCCGACGGCACAGCCGACGTTGAGCGCCAGATGGCCTGCACGGCGGCCCATGACCTCGACAACCGAGCAGCGCTCGTGCGACTGCATGGTGTCGCGCAGTTTATCGATGCACTCAATCGCCGTGTTGCACGCCGTATCAAAGCCGATGGTGTAATCCGAGCAGCCGATGTCATTGTCAATCGTGCCCGGCACGCCGATGCAAGGCACCCCCTTGCGCGAGAGCGCCTGCGCGCCGCGAAACGTACCGTCGCCGCCGCAGCAGATCAGCCCGTCGATGCCCAGATACTTACAGGTGTCGGCTGCTTTCTGGAGCCCCTCTTCGGTCAGCATCTCCAAACAACGCGCGGTGTACAGCATCGTGCCGCCCTTGCGGATGATGCCGTCCACGCTACGTGCCGCCATCTCGATGATATCGCCGTTGATCAGGCCGCTGTACCCGCGGCGAATGCCGAGCACGGAAATGTTATACGCCGATGCAGTCCGGACAACTGCGCGGATGACAGCGTTCATACCAGGCGCGTCCCCACCGCTTGTCAATACGCCTATCGTACGAATTATTTTCTCTGCCATCTTAATTCCTCCATTGTATTAGCGTTCTTCTTAATTC
>URFQ01000045.1 GCA_900547195.1 uncultured Butyricicoccus sp. | reverse complement strand
ACGTACCCGCGCACCCGCGGTGCTTGTGGAGCTTGCCTACCACGATAACCCCGAGGACGCGGAATGGATCCGGGACAATATCGGCTTGATTGCACGCAATTTGGTGCTGTCCCTGACCGAATATTTTGGCCTGCCGTTTGTGGAACCACAGCCGATCCAGACCGCAACCGTCGAAATTAGCAGCGGAAACCTCAATATCCGGCAGGCTCCGTCCTTGACCGCCCCCATTATCGGGCAGGCGCCCGATGGAGCGCAGCTCGAAGTGCTCGGCAGTTGGAATGGTTGGTATGTTGTGCGATATGGCACAGTCGAGGGCTATGTGCGCTCCGAATACGTCGTACTGAATTACTCATAAAAAACTCACAAGGTCAACTTTTTTGGTAATAACGCCAAATAGTTATGCAAAGATTAGCATAATCCACCAAAAGGTTTCGTCAATTTGCCTTGAAAAAGCGGCCTTAAAATAGTATAATAATATACGATTTGTAGAGGAGGTTTGAAATGTACCAGATTCTGAAAAAAAAGACGCTGAATGCAAATACGAAGCTCATGGTTATTGACGCGCCAAATGTTGCGCGCAAGGCAGAACCGGGCCAGTTTATTATCCTGCGCGTGAGCGAGGACGGCGAGCGCATCCCGCTGACGATCGCAGAATATGACCGTGATAAGGGAACGATCACGATCATTTTCCAGGAGGTTGGCGCGACCACCATGGCGCTTGGCGCGCTGGACGAGGGCGACTGCCTGCATGATTTTGTCGGCCCGCTCGGCAAGGCGTCAGAGCTGGAGGGCCTCAAAAAGGTGGCGGTCGTCGGCGGCGGCCTGGGCTGTGCCATTGCTTACCCGCAGGCCAAGAAGCTGCATGAAATGGGCTGTGAAGTCGATCTGATTGCAGGCTTCCGCAATAAAGATATTATTATCCTTGAGGACGAGATGAAGGCCGCGTGCACCAATCTGCACATCGTCACCGACGATGGCTCGAACGGCCGCAAAGCGCTTGTCACTCAGGTGCTGAAGGAGCTCATCGACGCGGGCAACAAGTATGACATGGTCATCGCCATCGGCCCGATGATCATGATGAAGTTCGTTTCCGAGACCACCCGCCCGTATGGCATCAAGACCATTGTTTCCATGAACACCATCATGGTCGACGGTACCGGTATGTGCGGTGGCTGCCGCCTCACGGTTGGCGGCGAGACCAAGTTTGCATGTGTCGATGGCCCGGATTTTGACGGCCATCTGGTTGACTTCGATGGTTCTATGCGCCGCGGTGCAATGTACAAGGCGCAGGAAAAGGCTGCGGTAGAGCGCCGTGAGGAACACTGCAACCTGTTTAAGAAGGAGGTCGAATAAGATGGCGAATATGAATCCCAAGAAGATGCCCATGCCCGAGCAGGAGCCGGATGTCCGCAATAAGAATTTTGACGAGGTTACGCTCGGTTATACCGCTGAAATGGCGATCGAAGAGGCACAGCGCTGCCTGAATTGTAAGAATAAGCCCTGTATGACCGGCTGCCCGGTGCAGGTCAAGATTCCGGAGTTTATTTCTCTGGTCGCTGAGGGCAAGTTCCTTGAGGCGGCTGCCAAGATCAAGGAGACCTCCGCGCTGCCCGCAGTTTGCGGCCGTGTCTGCCCGCAGGAAAGCCAGTGCGAGTGCCACTGTGTCCGCGGCATCAAGGGCGAACCGGTTGCCATCGGCCGTCTGGAGCGTTTTGTTGCCGACTATGCGCGTGAGAATAGCGAGGAAAAGGCGGTAAAGCCTGAGCCGAACGGCCATAAGGTCGCCGTGGTTGGCGCCGGCCCGGCCGGCCTGACCTGTGCCGGTGACCTCGCGCGTCTGGGCTATGCGGTTACTGTATTCGAGGCCCTGCATACTGCGGGCGGTGTGCTGATGTATGGCATTCCGGAGTTCCGTCTGCCGAAGGCCATTGTACAGAAGGAAATCGATACGCTGAAGGATCTCGGTGTGGAATTTGTCCTGAACTTCGTGGTCGGCCGCTCCGAGACCATCGACGAGCTGTTTGCAGATGGCTATGAGGCGATTTTTGTAGGTTCGGGCGCTGGCCTGCCGTCCTTTATCGGTGTGCCCGGCGAGAACGCGAACGGTGTATATTCGGCAAACGAGTACTTGACCCGTATCAATTTAATGAAGGCATATAAGGACGACTCCGCAACCCCGATCTTCCATGCGCATAAGGTCGCCGTAGTCGGCGGCGGCAACGTTGCCATGGATGCCGCGCGCTGCGCAAAGCGCATGGGCGCGGAAGAAGTTTACATCGTTTACCGCCGCAGCGAGAAGGAATTGCCGGCACGTCTGGAGGAGATCCATCACGCAAAAGAGGAGGGCGTTGTCTTTAAGTTCCTGACCGCGCCGCTCGAGGTGCTGGCTGATGAGAACTACAACGTCACCGGCATGAAGTGCCAGCAGATGGAGCTGGGCGAGCCGGACGCATCCGGCCGCCGCCGTCCGGTACCGGTTGAGGGCAGCGAGTTCACGCTGGATCTCGACTGTGTTATCGCGGCCATCGGCACCAGCCCGAACCCGCTGATCCGCACCACCACTCCAGGCCTGGAGACCAATCGGAAGGGCTGTATTGTGGCGGACGACGAGAACGGCATCACGTCCAAGGACGGTGTTTTCGCAGGCGGTGACGCTGTGACCGGCGCGGCAACCGTCATCCTCGCCATGGGCGCCGGCAAGCGCGCCGCTGCGGCGATGGACGAGTACATCAAAAATAAGCAGTAAGCTGCAAATAAAAACGGCATCCGGAAAATGAACCGGATGCCGTTTTTTATGCTTCAAGAGGGGTATTTACGCCGTTAATGGAGGCGGATTCTCCGCCTGAAAGCGGAATCACCAGGCATTTTTGCCCGTTGACTGTTCGCACCTGAATGGAGGCTGCCTTTTCATCCGGCACCTGCAGGATGATGTCCGGCCCGCCGGACGGCAAGTTTTCCCACGGCGGGGTATTGTCGTCGGACGAGGGGCGCAGCTTCTGCCGCAGGGAAACGACTTCCTGTTCCAGTTCCGCAACCCGCGCACGTTCAAGATTGGCGGCGACGAGCTTGCGATCGACAAGATTCTGCGCAGCCGGGGGAGCGCCGTCAAATTCGCGGGCATAGTCTTGTTCGATGCGCTGCCGGATCTCCTCAGGCATATCCACATCGGAGATAACTTCTGCGACCGTCTGCCGGGTTACCGGGATTGGGGGAAGCTCCGCCGCATCTTCCTCCTGGACAGCGGTCATCACGCTCAGGTTTTTCTGAATTTTCAGAAAGGCGCGATCGGCCTGGTCTTCCTGCTCGCCAAAGGCGTTTTTCACAATGGAAGTGAAAGCATTTTTCTCTTCGGTTGCCGTGCGTTTGGCCTCGCAGCCGAGCACATTTTCGATGAATTCCGGATGGGAATCCTTTCCGTTTTTGACATAGTACATCACAGCGTGTACGTCGCTGCTGCGGTCACTGAAGGCCGGATATGTAAAACCAATATCAGGAAGGCCGACAACCCAGTCGCGCATGCGCGCGCCAATGCGGTTTTCGTCTTCCCGATAGCCCAGTGCAGCCTTGGAAAGCTCAACGGGGCATACGGCACAGATCATGTACTCATAGATTTCTTCGGATTCGTCCAGTTTGGCGCGGTCGTCGGTACGGATGATGACGTCATAAATGTCGTGAAATACCAGAATCAGATAATTGCCTGCACACTCGTAGCGTTCGATGATCTGCTCATACAGGCGGTCAAGCAGGTCATCGTTTTTAAGTTTGCTGGATTTGAGCGTGAGCAAAAACTGCTGGCGCTCGGCCGCATCGTCCGTGGGGGCGAATTCCAGCTCAAGCAGGTTGCTGCCCAGTGTGCCGGACAGAGCTTTTTTTGCAATTTCAAGATATTTGTAAAATTCCTCGTCATCAAGATCGACAAGGGATTCCGCGAATTTAAGAATAACATTTTTGCTGCCGTTCACATAACAGCCGCACATACGGCCAATGGTACACTCTTTTTTTGTCAGGCGGCGGCGAAGCTCCAAAACGTCGCGCTTTGTAATGTTCATGGGATGATTCTCCTTTGACGGGCGTTCATATCAGCTATATTATATCACATTTTGGCAGGCTTTGAAAACTGGAATTGTATCATGCCGAAGATTGTCGGCTTGACTTGGACGGTTGGGCGCGGTATGATACAAGAGAGGACAATTTGTGGATTATGCTGATCGAAAGGAGATCAAATATGCAGAATATTGGCTATTATAATGGAGAGGTTGCACCGCTGGAGGAGTTAAAAATTCCGGCGCTTGATCGCGCGGTGTATTTTGGCGACGGTTGTTACGAGGCGCTTTATCTGGTAAACGGCGTGCTGTTTGCGCTCGAAGAGCATCTGGATCGTTTTTATAATTCGTGCCGCCTGCTGAAAATCCAGTTCCCGCTGAACCGGGAAGAACTCAAGGCCGAGCTGCAAAAGGTCGTGGATGTGGCCGGCGCCGAGTACGCCGGTATGCTGTACTGGCAGGCATCACGCGGCACTTATTGGCGCGGACATGCTTTCCCGCCCGCAGAAGTCAAGCCCAACTTACTGATTTTTGCCCGCCCTTGCCCGCTGGACTCGTTCCATAAGCGGCTAAAACTGATTTCTTTGGAGGATACCCGCTTCCTGCATTGCAACATCAAGACCTTGAACCTGCTGCCGAGCGTAATGGCGAATCAGGAGGCGCATGCGCGCGGCTGTGACGAAGCGGTGCTGCACCGTGGCCCGCGTGTTACCGAAGGCTCGCATTCCAATGTGCTGATCCTGCAAAACGGCACGCTGCGCACCGCGCCGACGGATGAGCTGATCCTGCCGGGCATCACCCGGAAGCATTTGCTCGAGCTGGCACAGGCAAGCGGGATTCCGGTTAGCGAACAGCCGTTTTCAATGGTCGAACTGATGAATGCGGATGAGATTATTATTTCCAGTTCGGGAACGCTGTGTGCACCGGTTGGGGAAATTGACGGCATCCCGGTCGGTGGAAAAGACCCTAAGAACCTGGACATCCTGCAAAAAGCATACGAACATAAATTTATGGTGGAAACTAAACAAATCTAAAAAGCGTATGTCCACATTGAAGATTGGCGTAACCGCCCCTTGCAAAGCGGACACTATCCCTACGTCTATGTGGATAGAATCTATCTGAGCCGTAACTGGGGCGGAGAGCTTTAGAATGTGGCCATTCTGGTGGCGATAGCGGTAAATGAGGACGGATACCGCAGGGCTTTAGGCGCTGCCGAAGGTATGAAAGAGGACAAGGCCAGCTGGATTGGCTTCTTCCAGTGGCTGCAGGTCGCGGCTTGGATGGAGTAAAGCTGGTGGCCAAAATGCTCAAGGCGGTCCATGCTCAGGAAAACAAGAAGGCCACCCATGAGAAAGCGAAAGCCGTGGTCGCGGAGTTGCGGGCAATGAAGCTGAAAGAGGCTGCCAAGAAAGTGGAGGATGGAATTTAAGAAACCTTGACCCAATGCATTTTTTTCTTTGAGCACTGGATCCACATCCGGACCAACAATGTCATTGAGCGGCTCAGCCGGGAGCTCCGCCGCCGTACCCGTGTGGTGGGTACCTCTCCGGACGGCAATTCCACTCTCATGGTGGTTTGTGCCCGTCTGCGCCATGTGGCCGGTACCCAGTGGGGAAACAAGAAGCAAATGAATATGAAGCACTTAGAGGTTGACACCCTGGCGCCTCCATTACCGGCTGATTTCATTTATCTCAGAGCCTGTAAACTTTTTTTGCGAAAAACCCTTGACGCTAGGGGGGTACGGACGGAAAGTTATCCTTAAAGGCTGTTTTGGGCTTTGTTACTTCCGCGCGGGTAAATTTCTATATTGTTTGTTCTGTATCAGTTTTTATTGCCAGACGGCAAAGTTTGCATGAGAGCAAAGAAATGTTTCGGCTCACCGGTACTAAAATATTTATACCATGCTTCCAGTGTGTTTGATTGAAAAACACCTAAATGCTCAATAATTTGTTTCGCCCACAGTAACGCTCCGGTGGAACTTGCCGTAATAAGGTTGTTATCCGCCACCGATGGATTGCCTATATAAAAACTTTTCCCTTTATAACTAGGAGAAAACATTTCAAGAAATCCCGGTCCATTGCTGGTATGCGGACGACTATCTAACAACCCAAAGTTGGCAAGCGCAGCGGTCGCCCCACAAATTGCACCAACCATAGCCCCTAAAGAGAGAAATTCGCTTGCTTTTTCGATAATAGCACCATGTTTTGGATCATTCCATGTATCTGCGCCCGGTAACAGCAACACGCTTGTTTCACTTACAGCAATGTCATCAATTAAGCAATCGGGTACGATTGTTAGCCCTCCCATCGTATGAATTGGCTCTTTAGAATAGCTGACTGTTTTGAGCGATACACGCCCGGCATTCTTTTTGAAAAATCGCCCGGAATGTAGCTCCGAAGTAATATAACCTAACTCCCAGTCGGCTAAAGTTTCAAGAACATAAACATAGATTGTAAACATAAATCTTCTCCTTTTTCATTGTTCCATTGATTTGTTTGCGCTCTCATTGTATCATGTAATTGTTGACAACATTATGGCAACAATACATAAGGGTAAAAGCAATTTTGAAAGGCGGCCATTAGATGAAAATTGACAGGCTTGTAAGTATTATTATGGTACTTCTTGATAAAAAGCGGATAGGCGCACAGGAGTTAGCAGATATGTTTGAAGTATCGCCCCGCACGATTTACCGCGATATAGACGCTATCAACATGGCGGGCATTCCTATTCGCGGGGCGTCGGGAGTGGGCGGCGGCTTTGAAATTATGCAGGAATACAAAATTGATAAAAAGGTTTTTTCGACTGCCGACCTTTCCGTTCTTTTGATGGGGCTTTCCAGTCTTTCCAACATGGTACGAGGTGATGAACTGGTTCATGCTCTTGCGAAAGTCAAGAGCTTTATCCCCGCCGACAGAGCAAAAGACATTGAACTAAAAGTGAATCAAATAAACATAGATTTAAGTCCGTGGACGGTTAACAGAAATATACAGCCATATTTAAAAATTATTAAAGTAGCTTTGCAAGAAAGCAAGCTGCTTTCGTTTGAATATGTAGCCCATCACGGAAATAAAACCGCACGAACAGCCGAGCCGTATCAGCTTGTATTGAAAAGTAGCCATTGGTATTTGCAAGGGTATTGCCATAAAAGAAAAGATTTTCGCTTATTTAGACTATCTCGCATGTCAAACCTACAAATACAAGAGGAAACTTTTACGCCTCGAGATTATCAAAAACCACAGTTGGATTTTGCTGATATTTTGGAAACCATGCAAACAAAAATTAAAATCCGTATTCATAAATCTGTCATGGACAGGGTGCTTGATTTTTGCACTTATGAGAACTTTTTGCCAGACGGCGATGCGCATTACATTGTCAGTTTTCCGTTCATAGAAAACGAATACTACTACGATATTCTTTTTAGTTTTGGTGATAAATGCGAGTGCTTGGAGCCGTTGCATGTCCGCGCAGAAATGAAGCGTAGAATACATGATATAGCTGCCTTATATGAAAGCGAATACGTGGAGTAAGACAAAAAGACAAATCATTGTGTGGGCAACAGAGGAAAAACGGGCGTTGATTGAGGAAGAATAAAAAGGATGGGAAAGAAGAGGAATGGAAACAAATAATCAAAAATAGGAATATTGTGGTAAAAAATTATTTGCTTATGTATAAAGGCATCCGAGCCGGGATAAAAGGAATGGTGCGTTTCCATACGCGCCACATCCTTACGCTCCATCTGTTCGATGATTTTGCGCGCAACCAGCATACCGCATGCCTTGCCGCCAACGCCGCCCATGCCGGGCATACGGCTGTATACGAGAAAATAATCTTCCGGGGTAAAGTACTTCTCCAGAAGGGAGAACACCTGCGGGTCGCGGCTCATCGTATTGCGAGTGAACTTGTCACGCGTCTCTATCGAAAATTGGCCTTTAACTTGGCGTGTAAGACGAACTGTTTCCAGCAGTCCAGCGTCTGGTTGGCCGCAGCAGCGGCGCCCAGCTCACGCCGTATTTCGCCGCGTATTTCATCACGGATTGCCGGTATGCCACGCCCTGTGTTATACTTTCGCTCATGAAAGATGTGGCCCTCTCTCGGTCTGGTTAAGTGTGGTAACTCCACTACAAACGATGTGGCCCCATCCCTCAACCTTTCTTACTCCTCATTGTCCAAGATGTTTTGTACTCCTACAATGAAAATGCGTGAAAAACACGAACGGTTCTTGACAATTACGCATAGGCTCCGTATAATATAGTAGGTTCGGAATATGTGAAATGCAATGAGGAAGAGGAGTACCCGTGCGGCGGCGCGCAGAGAAAAGGCGGTTGGTGCAAGCCTTGGGCGGCGCAGGGGGAAGGTAGCTTCGGAGCTGGTGCGCTGAACCACTGTTTAGTAGGCGCATCCGTTTTACCCACGTTACGGGTGTTGAGTGCGCGGATTTTCCGCGAATTTAGGTGGTACCACGGAAGCAGCAGCCTTCGTCCTAATTGGGACGAAGGCTTTTTTTATTTGCTGAAACGAATTTTCTATAAAGGAGAGTATGTCATGAGCGAATTACCAAAGATTTATGACCCTTCTGCGGTAGAGGAAAAGCTGTATAAGTTCTGGAACGACAGCGGCTTTTTCCATGCGGAGGTCGATGAAAAAAAGAAACCTTTTACCATCGTGATCCCGCCCCCGAATGTCACCGGCCAGCTTCATATGGGCCATGCATTCGATGAGACCCTGCAGGATATCCTGATCCGCACCAAGCGTATGCAGGGTTATTCGGCGTTGTGGATGCCAGGCACGGACCATGCGGGTATCGCCACCCAGATTAAGGTTGAGGAGAACCTCCGCAAGGAGGAGGGCCTGACCCGCCATGAACTCGGCCGTGAAAAGTTTCTCGAGCGCGTGTGGGACTGGAAGCACAAGTATGGTAACCGCATCATCAGCCAGCTCAAGAAGCTCGGCTCGTCCTGCGACTGGGAGCGCGAGCGCTTCACCATGGATGAGGGCTGCTCCAAGGCGGTTAAGGAAGTTTTTGTAAATCTCTACAAAAAGGGCCTCATTTACAAGGGCCACCGTATTATTAACTGGTGCCCGCACTGTGCGACCGCGCTGTCCGACGCTGAGGTTGAGTACGAAACCCAGCCGGGCAAACTGTGGCACATCCGCTATCCGCTTGCGGATGGCTCGGGCGATCTCATCGTTGCGACCACCCGTCCGGAGACCTTCATGGGCGATACCGGCGTTGCCGTCAACCCGAACGACGAGCGCTACAGGCATCTGATCGGCAAGACCTGCATCCTGCCGATTATGAACCGTGAAATCCCCATTTTTGGCGATGAGTACGTCGATATGGAGTTTGGCACCGGCTGTGTCAAGGTTACGCCGTGCCACGACCCGAACGACTTCGAAATGGGCCAGCGCCACGACCTCGAGCAGATCCTGGTGTTCAATGAGGATGCAACCGTGAACGCCAACGGCGGCAAGTACGAGGGCATGGATCGCTACGAATGCCGCAAGGCAGTTGTCAAGGATCTCGAAGAGGGCGGCTATCTGGTCAAAATTGAGGATCACGAGCACAATGTCGGTACCTGCTATCGCTGTGGCACCACCGTGGAGCCAATGACCTCGGCACAGTGGTTCGTCAAGATGGCGCCGCTGGCAAAGCCGGCAATGGATGTTGTGCATGACGGCCGCGTTAAGTTCGTGCCCGACCGCTTCTCCAAGACTTATCTGCGCTGGATGGAAAACGTGCACGACTGGTGCATCTCCCGCCAACTGTGGTGGGGTCACCGTATCCCTGCATACTACTGCGATGACTGCGGCGAGATGGTTGTTGCGAAGGAAGATGTGACCGTGTGCCCGAAGTGCGGCGGCACGCATATGCGTCAGGAAGAGGACGTACTGGACACCTGGTTCTCGTCCGCGTTGTGGCCGTTCTCGACCCTGGGCTGGCCGGAAAAGACCAAGGAGCTGGACTATTTCTACCCGACAAGCGTACTCGTCACCGGTTATGATATTATTTTCTTCTGGGTTGCCCGCATGATCTTCTCCGGCATGGAGCAGATGAAGGAAGAGCCGTTCAAGACCGTTTACATCCACGGTCTGGTGCGCGACGCACAGGGCCGCAAGATGTCCAAGTCGCTCGGCAACGGCATCGACCCGCTGGAGATTATCGATCAGTACGGCGCGGATGCGCTGCGCTTCACCCTTGTTACCGGCAACTCGCCCGGAAACGATATGCGCTTCTCCACCGAGAAGGTCGAGTCTAGCCGCAACTTTGCGAACAAGATCTGGAATGCGTCGCGCTTTATTCAGATGAACCTGACAATTGACAAAGCCGAGCTGCCCGCTGAACTGGCGCTTGAGGATAAGTGGATTCTTTCCAAATACAACGACCTTGTGAAGGCGGTCACAGAGAACATCGATAAGTATGAGCTGGGTCTGGCGGTTCAGAAGCTGTACGACTTCATTTGGGACAACTTCTGCGACTGGTATATCGAGATTGTCAAGCCCCGTCTTCAGGACAAGGACGATCCGGCGGCGAACGAGAACGCACAGAAGGTGCTGTGTTATGTGCTGTCCGGCACCATGCAGCTGCTGCACCCGTTTATGCCGTTCATTACCGAAACCATCTGGCAGGCGCTGCCACACGAAGGCCCGTCTGTTATGGTATCCAAGTGGCCGGAGTACGAGGATGCGCTGCACTTTGCGGTTGAGGCCGAACAGGTCGAGACCATGATGGACACCATCCGCGCCATCCGCGCCCGCCGCGCTGAAATGAATGTGCCGCCCTCCAAAAAGGCGCAGGTCATCCTGCTCACCGATAAACGCGCTGCATACGAGGCTGGTTCGCTGTTCTTTGCCAAGCTGGCGTATGCTTCGGGAATTGAGTTTGTGGAGCAGGCTCCAGCAAATCTTGAGTCGCTTGTCTCGATCGTCACCAAGGGCGCGCAGGTTTACATGCCCATGGGTGAGCTGGTTGATTTCGAAAAGGAGCGCGCACGTCTCCAAAAGGAAAAGGCCAAGGTGCAGAAAGACATCGACTTTGTAATGAAGAAGCTGAACAATCCGGGCTTTGTTGCCAAGGCGCCGGAGGCAGTCATTGCGCAGGAGCGCGAGAAGGCGGCCAAGTATCAGGAGCTGATGGAAAAGCTGGAAGCAAGCCTGGCTGCGCTGAAGTAAACGACGCGAGAGGGGAAGAGGGATTCTTCCCCTTTTTTCCAATCAAAATAGGAGAAAGATTATGGAACACACGTATCTATTCAAATCTGCCCATTGGCGTGCCGAGGGCTTTTATCATGCAGGCAAAGAAAACACCGCTCCGCTCACCGGAGAGGTAACGCTCACACGTGAGGGTGATGTCTGGACGCTGACCGGCTTTATGGACATCGCATTCGATGAACCCGCGCGCTTTGAAAACAACTATGAAATTTGTACAACGCCGAATCCCAGTGAGCTGGCGTGGACGGCGCATAACCCGGCGCTCGGCATGTTGGAAGGAACATTTGTTGTTCTGCCGGGCATCATTACCTCATCCTATGCGGCTCCGGATGGCGTGCATTCGGGCAGCGAGATGCTGATGCAGGTCAGTGCGGCGGAGTACAAAATGCAGGGTGTGCTGAACGTACACGGCGACCCGGCATTCTGGTGGGAAGGGCGGCTGATTTGCGATGACGCCCGCTGACCGCATCCACGCCCGCGGGCGTTTTTCCGGCAAACCGGGGCTGCACCGCATCCGCGCGCTGTGCAATGCCCTCGACAACCCGCAGAAAAAGCTCAAATTCATCCATATCGCAGGAACAAACGGCAAGGGCAGCACGGCGGCCATGCTTGCTGCCATCTTTCAGGAAGCGGGCTATCGCACCGGGCTGTTCACTTCGCCCTTTCTGGTAACCTTCCATGAGCGCATCCGTGTGAACGGGGCAAGGATCGATGATGCAGCGCTGACGCGACTGACCGATCAGGTGGAGGCTGCGGAGCGCACGCTTACCCTTTCGGAAGGCGAGCACATCGGAGAGTTTGAGTTCGTCACCGCATTGGGCTTCCTGTATTTTTTGGAGCAAGATTGTGACATCGTGATTCTGGAAACAGGGTTGGGTGGTTCGTTCGATGCATCCAACGTGATCGACCCGCCGGAAGCGGCGGTTATCACATCCATTTCGCTTGATCATACCGCAGTGCTCGGACACACAACCGGCGAAATCGCCCGCGCCAAAGCAGGCATTCTCAAGCCCGGCAGCGCGGCCATCTGCGCGGCCGGACAGCCGGAGGATGCGCTTGCCGTCATTCGGGAAGCCTGTCCCACTGTGCAAATTCCAGCGCCGGCGAGCAAAATTGCTTGCGATTTTAGCGGCGTAAGCTTCCGCTGGAAAGGGGAACGCTGGCACTCGCCGATGATCGGGATACACCAGGTGCAAAACGCATGTGTAGCTTTACAGACGATACAGGCGGTCCGGCAGCGTGGCTGGAAGCTGCCGGAAGGGGCGGTCCAACAAGGACTCGCGAAAGCAGTGATGCCGGGAAGAATGGAAATTTTGCGAGAAAAACCGCGAATTCTTGTGGATGGAGGACACAATGAGGATGGTGTAAAGGCTATCGCGCGTACAATTGAAGAGCTGCATTCGGAAGGGAAACTTCATCTTGTCCTTGGTATGGTTGCAGATAAGAATGTAAATGCATGTGCCTTTACACTGAGAAAACTTAGCGACTCCATCTATGTGACGCAACCGGAGAATGAGCGCGCGATGCAAGCAGATGCTCTTGCACGTGCGCTGGATAAACCGGAAGCCATATGCGGTGTTTTCCCCCATGCGGCAGATGCATTCCGCGCTGCACTCCAGCGCGCGACAAAAACCGACACCATCCTGATTTGCGGTTCGCTGTATTTGGTCGGGGAGGCTGAGAAATTTTTCAAACCTGACAGAATATGATAAAAATAGAATGTAATATGCTGTAAAATGAGCCTGTAACTTTGGTTGCAGGCTCTTTTTGTATCTAAAATGAGGTGAGATTATGCAAATCACACATGAACGAGTGGGGGACGGAATCCTTGTCCACATTCGGGACGAGCTTGGACATCATGAAGCGCGTAAAGCTATTCATTATTTGGAAAATATTGCAGTGCTGTATCCGGTAGATCCGGTGGCGCTTGATTTATCCGGACTCACATTTATGGATTCTTCCGGGCTGGCGGTTGTCATGAATCTGCACCGCGCGCTGACGCGCACCGGCCGCCGGTTGACGATCCTTGGCACACCGCCGCAGGCCATGCGCGTGTTTCGCGCCGCCGGACTGCCGCGCCTGATGACTTTTATCGATGGGAAAGGGGAAAAACAATGCTGAATGTTATCAATAAAATGTCGATTAAGCTGGAAAGCCGGTCGGTCAATGAGGGCTTTGCGCGGCAGACGGTTGCAGCCTTTGTCGCGCAGCTTGACCCAACGGTTGAGGAGCTTAACGATATTAAAACCATTGTTTCCGAGGCGGTTACAAATGCTATTGTGCACGGCTACCGTGATCGCCTGGGCTACATAACCGTTGCGGTACGGCTGCTCGAAAACCGTACCGCTGAAATCAAGGTCAAGGATTCAGGCTGCGGCATTGCGGATATCGAACAGGCGCGGCAACCGATGTTTACAACCGGCGACGAGGAGCGCTCGGGCATGGGTTTTACCATTATGGAGAGCTTTACAGATAAGCTGCGCGTGCGTTCAACCGTTGGTAAGGGCACGCTTGTGACATTGGTCAAGGTGATCCATGGCCGCCGCACGGAGGAGGGGCAGTGACCGACAATCTGGAGCTGATCCGGCGTGCGCAGTCGGGTGACCGCGATGCGGATACGGCGCTGGTCGAGCAAAACAGCGGCCTGATCTGGTCAATTGTGCGGCGGTACCTGGGGCGCGGCGTGGAACAGGACGACCTGTACCAACTCGCCTGTCTCGGCTTTCTCAAAGCGGTGCGCGGGTTTGATGGTGCGTATGGTACCCAGTTTTCCACCTATGCGGTGCCCAAAATCGCCGGGGAAATCCGACGGTTTTTGCGTGATGACGGCACGGTTAAGGTCAGCCGCTCAGTCAAGGAGCAGGCGGTGCGCCTGCGGCAGCTGCAAAACCAGATGGAAGCCGAATTTGGGCGCGAGGTGACGATTTCCGAACTGGCAGACCGGGCGGGGATCAGCGTTGAGGAAGCCGCCATGTGCGAGCAGGCAACGCAATCGACCGATTCCCTCCAGCGGGAGGTTGGGGAGGATGGCTCGTCGCTGGGCGAACTGCTTGGGGACGACGGGATTGAAGAGCAGATCACCACCAAGCTGGCGCTTCGCGCCGCGATTGCAGCCCTGCCGGAGCGGGAAGGGCAGGTCATCGCGCTGCGTTATGGCAGGAACCTGACCCAGCAGCAGTGCGCACGCATTTTAGGGGTATCGCAGGTGCAGATATCCCGGCTTGAGCGGCGCGCGGTCGAACGTATGCGTGCAGAGCTGGTGCCATAGCAAAAGGCGGGTGCGAAAATGCACTCGCCTTTTGCTATGGCAAAGGGGAATATAGTCAGAAGATTACAATCCAGTTGCCGAAACCGTTTTCATGCAGCTCCATTTTGACGCGCTCGCAGCCGGCGCATAGCACCTCGCGGATAGAGTGGGCCAGCCAGCACCGCGCTTTTTAATGTTGGATCTTCCCAGTATTCACGTCCTCTCCTGTATAGCGGCAGCTGCTCCAATTCAAAGGATCCTTGCTACGATGGCCACCGGGGAAGGGAAAAATATTTTACAGAAGCCAAAAGTTTTCCAATTGGACTAAAAAGATTTACAAGGCAAGGTGCGAACATATGTTTCAAAACCTTGCGGGAAGAAGCGGAGTATGCTATAATCATATTATCAATCCATCTGCCGAAAAGGAAATCTTACCATGGAACTGACCAAATTCGATATACAATATGCTGCTATTCGCCGCTCAATTATTGAGCAGCGTTTTGTGCATCTGAACGATATGCAGCGTGAAGCCACCCTGCAAACCGAAGGCCCTCTGCTTATCCTTGCGGGTGCGGGCAGCGGCAAGACGACTGTGTTGATCCAGCGGATCATCAATATCCTGCGTTTTGGCAAGGGCGCACAGAGCGGCTATGCGCCGGGCTTTGCCACGCAGGACGATCTTGCGTTCCTCATGGATTATCTGAATGATCCCAAGCCTGAACATCGGCAGCGCGCGGAATACCTGTGCGCGGTCGAACCGGCCAAGCCGTGGGAAGTCATTGCCATCACGTTTACCAACAAGGCGGCGCGCGAGCTGAAAGAGCGTCTGACCCGCGCGGTGGGCGGCCGGGATGCGGACGCCATCTGGGCGTACACTTTCCACACCGCCTGCTTGCGCATCCTGCGCCGCGACATCGAGCGGCTGGGCTACGATAAAAGCTTCACAATCTATGATGAGGACGACAAAAAACGCGTGATCGTCGACATCCTGCGCCGCCTGAAGCTGGATGAAAAGGTGTTTGACCCGCGTGCAGTGATGGGGGCGATTTCCCGCGCCAAGGACAACCTCATCACGCCCAAGGCCTATGCCGCCGATACGCAGGGCGACTTTCACAAAAGCAAAATCGCGGAGGTCTATACCCTGTATGAAAAGGAACTTAAAAATGCGAATGCACTTGATTTTGATGACATTATCATGAAAACTGTGCGCCTTTTGCAGCAAAATGAGGATATCCTGTCCTATTATCAGGAAAAGTTCCGCTATGTCCTTGTAGACGAGTATCAGGATACCAACCACGCGCAGTATGTGTTGACCAGCCTGCTTGCAAGCGGGCACCACAACATCTGTGTGGTTGGTGACGACGATCAGAGTATTTATAAATTCCGCGGCGCGACGATTGCCAACATCCTTGAATTTGAACAGCAATACAAAAATGCGCGCACCATCCGCCTTGAGCAAAACTATCGCTCGACTGATACCATCTTGTGCGCGGCCAATGAAATCATCCGGCACAACCAATACCGCAAGGGGAAAGAGCTTTGGACCGAGCGCGCGGGCGGCGCAAAAATCAAGCTGCATCGTTCGGACAGCCAGGAGAGCGAGGCCGCATATATTGCGGACTGCATTGTGGAAGGGGTATCACAGGGCAAAAAGTGGAGCGATTTTGCGGTTCTTTACCGCAACAATGTGCTTTCCAACAACATCGAGTCCGCGTTCCGCCGCAATTCCATCCCGTATCGCATTTACAAAGGCCGCGACTTTTTCTCGCGCGCCGAAATCCGCGATATGTTCGCGTACTTATGGATTATTGAAAATCCAGCCGATACCCTGCGACTGAAACGTATTATCAATGTTCCGGCGCGCAAAATTGGTGATCGTTCGGTGGAAATCGCCGAGCAGCAGGCTGCGGAAAATCATCTGGAGTTGTACGAGGTGGTGCAGAATGCCACGCGCTTCCCGGCGCTGTCCCGTGCTGCGGGTGCGATGGAGAAGTTTGCGCTCATGATCGACAATCTGCGTCAGCAGCAGGAGTTTTTGACGTTGCCGGAGCTTTATGACGAGCTTTTGGAGCAGAGCGGCTATCTTGCCGCATTGGAAGCCAAGAGCGATATGGAGTCCCGCGGCCGTGCTGAGAACATTATGGAATTGAAATCCAATCTTGTGGACTATCAGGAAAAGGCTGAGGAACCGACCCTATCCGGTTTTCTGGAGGAAATGGCGCTGTACACCGACGCCGACCATACGGATGAGAACGAGGACGCTGTGCTGCTTATGACGATGCATTCGGCCAAAGGGCTGGAATTCCCGCAGGTATTCCTGTGCGGCATGGAAGATGGTCTGTTCCCATCATTCCGTTCCGAGATGAACGACGAGGAGATGGAAGAGGAGCGCCGATTGTGTTATGTCGCGGTGACGCGCGCCAAGGAGCAGCTCTATCTGACCTGCGCGGAGCGCCGTATGATTTACGGACGCACCCAGTTTTCCAAGCCCTCTCGATTTGTCGAGGAAATCCCAAAAAACCTGCTTGATTCCAACATTTCCGAGCGCCAGCGCCAGCAGCAGGCCGCGCTTGAAGCCGAGGAGCGCGCCTATCGTTCTTCTTTCTCGGTTTCGCAGGCTTACCGTACCGCAAGTGCGGTAGATCGGAAGGTGGCTCAGGCACGGGGCGGCGAAGTCCCGGCGGTCAAGGTGGGCGACCGGGTGCGGCATAAGGCGTTTGGCGACGGCTTAATCGTTTCCGCGAAACCGCTCGGGGGCGATATGCTGATTGAAATTGCCTTTGACACAAAGGGCACCAAGCGCCTGATGGCCAAGAGCGCCATGCAGTTCATGACCAAGCTGTAAAAAGAAAACCGGTCGAAACGAGAAGCCTTGTTTCGACCGGTTTATTTTGTATCCAAACCTGCAAAAAAATCATCATAAGAGCAGTCATAAATTTTTCTCAGCTCAATGAGCACGCTTGCACGGATGTTCAGTTCGCCAGACTCGTATTTCGCATAGGTCGTCCGGCCGATATCACAGCCGCGGCGCTGAAGTTCGGCGCAAAGCTTTTCCTGCGATACGCGTTTTTGCTGTCGCAGGTGTTTTAGGTTATCGCCCATATTTCGGTCGCGTCTGATTTTTTGCTCCATTTGCGTTTCTCCTGCCATTTTTTTGACCAGTATTGGTTGCAACTATAACTAGTGTATGCTATACTGAATCAAAATATTGACCGTTATACTGGTCAGAAAAGAGAAAAGCTATGAGCATGAGGAAAATTTACCGGAAAATTGCGAAACAGCATGGAATATCGGTTCAAGAAGTAAGGGCGGAAATGCAGCATGCGATTCATGAAGCGTGGACAAAACCGAGTAAAAGCTTAACTGAAATCAAGACGCAGGCTAAAGTTCCACATGAAGGAGAAATTCCGACCATTGAAGAATTTTTTCATTACGCAGAGAAAAAACTTAAATAAATGAAAAAAGCGTGCTGCAGAAAAATTGCAGCACGCTTTCAAAGCTTTCTCAGAACTCCATGAACGACATGCAGTCCACATAATAATTCATGAACGCCGCACTCGCGGAGAGCGACAGCTCGGTCGCGTTCTCTGCAAGACTTTCACTGTATTCGCGCAGCGAACGGTTCATCAGCAGCATGGCCGCGCCGCCGAGCGCGCCATTGCCGATAAATTCGGTTTTATCCCGCAGCGCGGCAGGGAACAGCCCGATCGCGCAGGCGGAAGTATAATCCATACTACTGCCGAAACCGCCTGCGATGCAGAACTGCGCAACGTCTGCCGCATCGATACCTTCTTCTTCGAGCAGGGTAATAACACCCGCGCAGATGGCCGACTTGGCAAGCTGGATCTGGCGCACGTCCTTCTGGATAATGGTAACGCCGCTGCCGTCAATTTCGTAATCCTCGTCCAGATAGCCGGAATCGTCAATGATTTCGGTTTCCAGCATCACACGTAGTGCATCCAGAATACCGGAACCGCAAACGCCGATTGCTGGCTTGCCCTGCACGGTCTTGTAAGTAATCGCGCCATCCGTTTGCTGCACCGCGCGAATCGCACCCGGCGCGGCCGACATGCCTTGGCTTAAGCCTGCGCCTTCAAATGCCGGGCCGGCCGCGGTCGAACAGCACAGCAGCTTGCCATTATGAAGCAGCGCCATTTCCCCGTTGGTTCCGATATCGGCCAGCAACTCTACTCCGCCCTTGTGTACCATGCCGGATGCGAGAATGGCGCAGATGATATCCGCGCCGACATATGCGCCGATGCAGCGGGGCAGGTAGACTGGCGCGCCCGCCAGCGTGCGGCGGCTCATGCAGCCAAAGTAAGACTGTACATCAAACGGCACCACTGCAAGCGAAGCCGGGTCAAGGCCCTCGTAGAGATGCAGCATGGTGCTGTTGCCGGTGACGACCGCCTCGTCGATCGTATCGAGCCCGGCTTCGGCCAGGCAGGCAGCGGCCATTTCTTCAAGCTGGTCTGCAATGAGATCGGACAGGGTGTCAAGGCCGCTGGTTTTGCAGGCTTCAATGCGCGAGATCACATCCGCACCATAGCCGCGCTGGCGGTTTTCAGCCAGACGCTCGGCCAGAACCCTGCCGGAGGCGCGCTCAAATAGCTGCATGGCAACAGTGGTGGTGCCGATGTCGACCGCGATGCCGAAGCCGGTTTCGGTGTGTTCAAAGGCTGCGGTTTTATTCCACGCGATGATTTTGGATGCGCCGGTATCGTTTAAACGCACAGAGACATCGCCACATACGCGGCAAAAGCACGCCAAGCGGATTCCGTTCGCCTGGTCTTCTCCGCTCAGGAGCCTCCTTTCGGATTCGTCCATCGGGGTCACAGCGCCTTCTACCTGAACGCGGCATTTTCCGCAGGTGTGATTGCCTGCGCAGGGCATGGCAAAAGACGGATCTTCGCGGTGCAGGATGTCGCTGAGCGGCATACCCGGCTCGATGGCAACCGTCCTTATGCCGGATGCGCTCGTAATCGTCATATTCATAGCATGGTTCCGCCTTTATGCAGGCGTATCCTCCTTTTCCAGACTGATATCGGTTGTCGCAGTTACCGTTACAAGGGTGTATAGTTTTATTGATCCTGCGATCACCGGCTTGCTGTCGGTCTGGACGGCAATCGCGCTGTTTGCACCTTGTTCGCGCACGCGCGCAGTCGTCCATGCGGAAAGCGTTTTGCTTGCCCAGGCAATGCCCGCTTCTTCGCTTTCAAAATACCGTGGCTCCTGGCCGGTGCACAGCACTTCATAATCGCCCTTGGCGTCCGCGTCGACCGACTGGCCGTGCGGGCGGACTTCCGCGGTGCCGGTTACGCTGATTTTGCCGGTGACGGCGCCAACGGCGTTTGCAGTCGCCGCGCTGTCCGGGATGACGCATTCCGCACGCAGCGCCTTGGCGGCTTCAGGCAGGAACAAATGCGTCGGGCCGCCAATGCCGATAATTTTGGCGGGGGAGTGGAACAGACAGTGCAGCAGGGGGTTGCCGCCTGAATCGCGGGCGTCCCATTGCAGGCGCAGCAGTTCCTGTACGCCAGGGCCGACGCCGTGGTTTCGGTAATATTCGGAACTATATTCCAGCAGCATGCGCGAGATGCCATAGAAT
>URFQ01000044.1 GCA_900547195.1 uncultured Butyricicoccus sp. | reverse complement strand
GGTCGGATGGCGGAATGTACCCGGATCGCCTCCGGTTTTTCTGGCGAGCAAATGGATGCAGAAACTGTGATAAATATTGCCGAACGCCTCATAAAAGCCTTCCGGATGCCCGGCGGGCAGACGGCATTGCTCGGTGCAGGCCGCATCATTGTATTCGCGGTTGGCCACGATCGTGCGGGTCGGCTTGGCAAGGGGCGTGTACTTGATCTCCATGGGCTGGGTATGCCGCCATTCGATCGCGCCCTTGTCGCCATAAACACGCACGCAGACGCCACAGTCGTTGCCCGACGCGATCTGGGACGCCCACATAGCCCCCGGTACGCCGCCCTCGTATTCGAGCATTACATCAATATCATGCTCCAGCACAGAACCCTTATAATGGGTAAACCGCGCCATGACGCGCTCCAGCTTGAGGCCGGTCATACGCGCAATGAGCGCCTCCAGATGGGTTCCGATATCCGCGCAGCAGGCCGACGGGCCTGCGCGCTTCGGATCCAGCCGCCAAAGCGCCTGATCGCTCTTTTGCGCGACCGTGGACACAATCAGCCAATCCTGCGGGTACTCGGCAACGATCTTGATAATATTGCCGATCACGCCCGCATCAATCATCTCGCGCGCCTGCCGGATGATCGCATAGGACGCATATGTATAGGTCACGCCGAATTCCAATCCCTTTTCCTGCGCAATCTTTTGCAGCTCCAGGCCTTCTTCCAGCGTCAGGCAGACCGGCTTATCGCAGACAACGTTGATGCCGTGTTCCAAAAAGCACTTTGCGATTTCGTAGTGGGTGTCGGTCGGGGTGACGATCGAAACGAAGTCGATCCCATCCCGGCGTTTGGATTCCGCTTCCGCCATCTCCCGGAAATTCGCGTAAACGCGCGACCGGTCGGCTACGCCCCATTCGTCCGCGGTTTTTCGGTTTTTCTCCATGTCACGGGTAAAACAACCGGCGGTCAGCTCGGCCAAGTTGTCCATAATTGCGCCGCGGCGGTGCACATTGCCGATGAATGCGCCATTGCCGCCGCCTACCATGCCAAATGAAAGCTTCATATACGAAGGCCCCTTTCCTTGATGTCGCAGCCGCGTCAAGCTGCCGCTTTACTATCTCTATTATATACGGCGTCAGGACAGGGACGCAAGGCTTTCCTTACAGACATGCTTCGCGGCCGCTGAACCGCGTCACGACAAACGGATAACTGCCCATGGAAGCTTCCACACCGATCTCTCCCAGCAGCTGGACAAACTTCGAGCATACTTGCATATCGTGGTCGTGCTGGGCAATCGAAATTTTCATTTTCCCGTTGTAGGAGCTGATCAGCATGCCGAACGGCTGGGAGGCGCTTGGCAGCACCGCGCCATAATCGAGTACATAAGGGCGCATGCATTCGGGAAGTTTAAATTGACCGACATTCGTGATCAGGAAACTATCCGCGTGTACAAAATTATGCACCAGCGTGCGCGCCGCCTGTTCCTTTTCCTCGAGCGGGATGTCCCTCATATGCATTTCTGAACATGCATCGCTCGCGCCCTTCGCACGGTACAGCAGCAGTTCGGGCTGCATCTGGGCATCCAGAAAGTCCTTGGTCCTGCGGAATACCTCGGGCAGCTCCATCTGCTCATACGCAGCCTCATACGGCAGGTCGAGGAAACAGATGAAATACCGGTTGGTCACGCTCGGCACATAGGGATGCAGGTCGACCGGGATCTGCGCCAGCACCGGCTTTTCCGAACCGTTTCCGAACTTGGCATAAAACGCACGGCAAAACAGCGGGGAGATGATGCTGAGCGGCGATACGCCATATTGATGCGCAACAGCGCGCAGGGCCTGAAACGGGAACGTCACCTCGGTGACAATTTCGGGCGCGCCGCCCATATCGCCCAAGCTGTCCGCGTGAAGCGCCTCCGGCTTTTCATACAGGCCTTCTGGGGAATAGCTGTCCTTCAAATGCTGGTAGGCGTCCTCGCTTTCCTCCACCGAATAAAAGGAATCGAGTGTGCGCACCGTACCATCGTTTTCAACCGGATGTCCGCAGCGGCGCAGGTAATTAAACAGCACAGAGCGGATGAACTCCTCAAACCCACGGCCATCGCTGATGCTGTGCTGGTACTCCATAAAAATCTCGTCATTTTGATAACCGACCAGGAACAAATATCCGTTTGTATCCTTGGAGCCGATCGTATAGCGCATGGTTTCACCGTCAAACGGCAGTACGACCGGGTCTTCCACAAGCAAGCGATAGACATACTGGGTTTTGGTCGCCTCCAGGCCGACCATCAGGTACGGGAACCGCAGCAGCGCATCCTTCACCGCATCCAGCAGGCGGCCAGGGTGAACCGGCTCGGCCATGCGGATACGATGACGCGGCACACAGGCGCAGATTTCATGCGTATTGTAAAGAAAAATTTTCCCGTAGCTGTCCGTACGCAGCAACGGATGGTTCAATAAATCCATACGATGTCCTCCATTCGAACGTTAACAGACAAAATTTGCACAAAACGATTGTTATCAGATAATTTCTATGTCCCATTATACCGCCACGTATTTTTTGCGTCAATGTGCAAATGGCCGAATTTGCCAGTTTGGAACCAATCTTGCAGTTGTTCCCCAATCCGGTAACGTTGGAAATACTCGAAAACCGACAAAAAACTATGCCAGAGTACACAGATTTTACATCTTATATTGTTTCGCAGCGCAGCACACAATACTATCAGCAAATCCCCAAAAAACAAATTTAAAAACAAAGGAGAGTAATGATTATGTCTACTCAGAACGGTTCGAACAAGGGTATGGTACCGGAAGCTCGCGCAGCGATGGATCGCTTTAAGATGGAAGCAGCATCCGAGGTCGGTGTAAACCTCAAGGAGGGCTACAACGGCGACCTGACTTCCCGTCAGGCAGGCTCCATCGGCGGCCAGATGGTCAAGAAGATGATTGAGGCTTACGAGCAGGGTCTGGCCGCAAAGGGCTAACCGAAAACCAAGCCGGGTATCACCGGTAAAGAAGGGGCGGAAATGCGCGAAAAACACGCATTTCCGCCCCTTTCGTTGCATTTTATATGATCCAGGAAATACAATATCGTTTTGGAAATTGCATTTGGCATTCCAGAAGGCTATAATAAAAGAAGCACATCGCGATTCAAAAGAAAAAGAGATTTCTGAAAACGTGGGGTTGTTATGAAACTGCAAGCAATACAACTGGAAAATTATCGTTCTTTTCAGGAGCTTCATATGGAGTTCCATCCGGAGCTGACGGTTTTGGTTGGTTCCAATGGTTCCGGCAAATCCGCTATTCTGGATGCAATCAGCCTTGCTTTGGGCGCATACATCCGAGGTTTTTCCGGAATTCCATATAGCCGCTTTGCGGGCTCGGATGTCCGTCTGGTGGGAAAGCGAGAAGGGAAATGGCTGGAACAGTGGCCGGTTCGTGTTTCGGCGCAAGCGGATATTCTTGGGCACTTGCTTGCATGGACGCGGAGTTTGCAGGCCGAAGGCAGCCGCACCACCGATGCAGAAGCGGGCAGCATCATGCAATATGCAGCGGCATTGCAAGAACATCTGCGGTTAAACGCAGAAATTACTTTGCCGCTTGTCGCGTGCTATGGCGCGGGACGCCAATGGATGCGGGAACGAGACGGCGTGTTGGTGCAGAAGGGTTCCATAAAAAATCGCCAGAGCGGTTATCTTGACTGCCTGAATCCGGCGGGAAATGAGAAGATGCTGCTCAATTGGTTTGAAAATATGACATACAGCAAGATGCAAAAACAACAGGCATCCGGAGCAAGCACAGAGGGCTTTGAGGAGGCTCTGGCGGTTCCGGCGCTTTGTGCAGTCAAATCTGCGATGGGGATGTGTTATCGAAGTGCATTTCCCGAAGCCGTGCAGGTTTCATTTGATTTTAATGTGGTCAACCGGGAGCTGGAAATCACCACAACATATCCGGATCAGCGCTGCGAGCAAATGCCGATGCGCCTGCTGAGCGATGGCATCAAAAGTATATTGATGATGGTCGCGGATATTGCATACCGCATGGCGGTTTTGAACCCCCAGTTTGGCGCAGCAGTCCTGGAGAATACCCCCGGTATTGTATTGATTGACGAGGTGGAGCTGCATTTGCATCCGGCTTGGCAAAAAACAATCCTGGCGGATTTGCGTCGGGTTTTTCCGTTGGTGCAGTGGATTGTCACAACCCGCTCCCCCTGCGTGCTTGCATCGGTGGAGACCAAATCCATCCGGCTTTTGAAGGATGGGCAGATTTACCGCCTGCCGTTCTCAACATATGGCAAGAGCAGCGACGCGATTCTGGAAAACATCATGATGACCCGAATCCGGCCGGAACAGGTGCAGGAACGCATCGATGGTTTTTACGATGCGCTGCGCGAACGGGATTTCCCTCTGGCCAGTGAAACGCTGGTTTGGCTGCGAAGGCGCCTGGGCGAGCAGGATGCGGATGTCATCCATGCAGCCTCCGCATTGGAACTTATGGATAAATAAGAAAGAACTGCGAAATCAGTAAAGCCCGGCAGATTTTCCCCGCCGGGCTTTTAAGTATCCGGATACCTTTATTCTACAGGATCATTTTCCTGTTTTTGGCGGATCATGCGATAACCAACGCCAATATGGGTCTGGATATACTGCGGATGTCTGGGGTCATGCTCCACCTTCTTGCGTAATGTGGCCATGAACACGCGCAGAGAAGACATGTCAACTTCCATGGCCGAACCCCAGATTTCATTTAGAATATAGTTATGGGTCAGTACTTTGCCCGTATTCTTGGCTAAGAGGCACAGGAGTTTATACTCCATTGGCGTCAAATGAATTTCCATGCTGTCGCGGTAGACACAGCCTGCGGCATAATTAATTTTCAACGCACCGTTTTCATAGCAGCTGGCCTTTTCACTGGCCTGCTGGCGGTCGTACCGCACCCGGCGCAGCGCCACACGCAGACGCGCCAACAATTCATCAACGGAAAACGGCTTCGTGAGATAATCGTCCGCGCCTGCATCGAGCGCCTGCACCTTGTCGGCGTCCTCGCTCCGCGCGGAAATTACGATAATCGGCATGTTGGACCATTCCCGGATCTTCCGGATAATTTCCACACCGTCTATGTCGGGAAGGCCCAGGTCGAGCAACAGCACATCCGGTTGATAAGAAAGCGTGTCAAGCATGGCGCTCCTCCCGGTTTTGGCCCGGTGGAACTGATAATCCTGTGTTTCAAGCGTGGTGGCGATAAGGTTCCCAATCGCAAGGTCATCCTCGACCACCAGAATTCTCGGTTTATTCATAATTTACCTCCGAAGCATGCAGAGTAAAGCAGAAAACCGTGCCCTGCGGATGGTTCTCCTGCACGGAAATACGGCCGCCGTGTGCCAGAACAATGGATTTACAAAGGCAGAGGCCCAGGCCAAGCCCACGGCGGCCATCCCCACGGGTATTCTCGGCAGTATAAAACATTTCAAAGATATGTCCTCTCGCTTCAGCGGATAGCCCCGGCCCATTGTCGGAAACGCAGATTTCAATATCCTCTCCGCGCGGGGCCGCTGTAATCCGGATCCGCGATCCCTCCGGCGTGTATTGAACGGCATTGTTGACGAGATTGATGACAACCTGTACAATCAGCCGCGCGTCCATGTCCGCCATCAGCAAGTCGTCGGAAAGCTCCGATGTAATCTGGCGCCGGGCCGCATTACAATCCAGGTGCGAGAGCGCTTCCTGAAAGACATCGTCCAGCAGTTCCGGCTGCATATGGATCTTGATGTGCCCATTTTCCATGCGTGTCAAAGACAAAAGGTTTTCCACCAAATTGATCAGCCACATTGCATCATCATAAATGGCGCTGCACAGGCTTTTTCTTTTTTCCGCATTCAGCACCGAGCCGTTTTCCATTAGAATACCGGCATTGCCGGAAATGCTGGTCAGCGGCGTGCGCAGATCATGCGAAATCGCGCGCAACAGGTTGGCGCGCAGCGCTTCTTGCCGCGCAGTCTCCGCAATGGCCTGTTTGTCACGCAGGCTTGCTTCACGTTCCAGCGCAAGTCCGCATTCATCCAAAATGGCAACCATGAGGTTGGCCTCAAAAGCGTCCGGCTTGTTTCCGGGCGCAATCGCGACGCCAGCCACCGCCAGCACCCGTCCCGTGCCGCGGACAGCCATATACAGGCATTTGGCGCTTGGCAAAGTATTGGTGGTCGCGCCGGCGCGCTTATTGTTTTTACAGACCCATTCGGCTACCCCCTGCTCGGACGGAGTGAGATAAGGGGCCATGTCGGTTTCCCGGTGAAAGGGAAACGGCATGGGCTTTTGCAATGTGCCGTCTGCGGAGACCGGATACAGCAGCAGGTCTCGTTCCAGCAGCTTGCCGAGCTGTGTGGCTGCAACCGCCAGAATGGACTCGCGGGTTTCGGCTTTTTGCAGCTTCTGGCTGGTTTCCAGAAGCGCTTCGGTACGGTAGGCCTTAACAGAGCTCTGTACCGCTTGCCTTTTAATGCGGATGGTCATGGAGCTGCCTAAAATACCGACCAGGAACATGACGCCAAAGGTGGCGACATAGCTTGGGTCGCTTATCAGGGTAAAATACGGGTATGTGAAAAAGAAGTTAAAGATCAAGACGGAAAGCAGAGAAGCCAGCAGGCTGTAACTGCGCCCGGTTGTAATCATGGAAACGCATAGAACCCCCAGAATGTAGACCATAATTGCATTGGCCATCGTTAGGCCAAGTGCCTGAAACAAAGAACTGACTCCCGTGCAAAGCGCCAGGATGCCAAGTGTTTTTAATGCATCTGCCACCGAAAAACGTTCGCTTTGCGGCTGCCAGGCATGCCTGCGGCGGGGAGAACGCTGCTGCGCCGCGCCCGGGTTGGGAATAATATAGATATCCATATCCGATGCCAGTTCGTTAAGCCGGTCAACCAGGCTGCGCGATAAGGCGAACGGCCCGCGCTTTTGCGGGCTGCGGCCGATCACAATTTTGCTGACGCCGCTGACCCGCGCATATTCGGCGATCTGCACGGCAGGATTATCGCCGTAAACGGTCGCAATGCGTGCCCCCAGCTTTTCAGCAAGCTTCAGATTGTTTTGCAGCTGACGGGAATATGCTTCATTCAGCGGTTTGGAAGTTTCCACGAACAGGGCGGTAAAGGTGCCGTGGAAGGCTTCCGCCATACGCGCGGCTGTCCGGATCACCTTGGCGTTCGTCGGTGAGCCGGACAGACAGGTCAGTATATGTTCGCCGGCCTTGGGTTTCCCGCCCTCTTCATAGGGACGCGGTACCCGCTCCAGGCGGTCGGCGCTGCGTCGCAGCGCAATTTCCCGCAGTGCCGCCAGGTTTTTCACGGTAAAAAAATGATCTATGGCTTGCGAAGCCTGCCGCTTGCGGTAAATCTTGCCTTCGTGCAAACGTTCGAGCAGGTCGGCGGGTTCGAGATCCACCACTTCCACCTGATCGGCCAGATCGAACACACGATCCGGAATACGCTCTGAAACCGCAACGCCGGTAATGGATGCGATCACATCGTTTAGGCTTTCCAGGTGCTGTACATTGACCGTCGTATACACGCTGATCCCGGCCCGCATGAGTTCTTCCACATCCTGATAACGTTTGATATGACGGCAGCCCTCGGCATTGGTATGCGCCAGTCCATCAACCAGTATAAGCTGTGGTCGGCGCGCCAGCGCGGCATCCAAATCAAATTCTTTGAGCATAATGCCCTTGTATGGGATCACTTTAGGCGGTAATTGCTCCAAGTCATTCAGCAGCGCCATGGTTTCCGGGCGGGTGTGCGGCTCAATATATCCAGCCACGACGTCCGCGCCTGCACTTTGCGCGTGATGCGCGGCTTCCAGCATCGAGTACGTTTTGCCCACGCCCGCTGCATAGCCGAAAAATATTTTCAGGGTGCCGCTTTTTTGCTTTCGGTCAAGCAGGGCTTCAGGATCTGGGCAGGGTTGCTCCATCGCATCTCACGCCTTTCGCTTTCTAGATAGTATCAGTATACCACAGGAGAAATCAATACCATATATGCGTTTTATCAACTGTATTTAAGATTGTATTAAGGGCATTTTTAACACACGAACCAATTTGCAAAATATTTATTCTCTGCCGAAAACCGAAACTTTTCAAGTGTATTATTTCATTGCTTACCTTCGTAAATATTGAGTTATTTTTATTCTTGCGGTTTGCGTTTCAATTGATTAACCGCCCATGATGCCGCCTTCTATATAAAAATGAATGTTCATCCAACCACCAAAGCGTGAATAAGCCCAAGAACAGCGCCGGTGTGGCCGCTTGTGCCCGGTATCTTTTCTTTTCTGCCTATTTTGAATACATACTTGAAGAAGATACACCGCCATCCACAGGAAAAGCACCACCAGTTATATAACCGGCTTCATCACTTACAAGAAAAGCCACCATATTCGCAACATCGTCTGGCTGTCCAATTCTTCTGATGGGAATGCGATTTGCACAGCGTTCAGCCGCACCCTTATCAAGAAAACTTTCTTATCAATTTCATCATTGGTGGTATCTTCAAGGTACTTTTCGAAATACACGCCAGCATTGTTCACCAGAACATCTATGTGAGGGATTTGTGATAAGGCCTGTTTGATTTCCATATCACTCCGAATATCTACCTTAAAATACTGAAATCCGTCTGGTGGGCTTTGAATATCAAAAATAACTACTTCCAACCCCATCTGTTTTAACTTCCTTGAGATGGCAAGCCCCATTGCAGAGCTGCCACCTGTTACAAGTGCGTTTTTCTTGTCCATCATGACCTCCTCATACAGCATTATGGCCTCTTGATTTAGTCTGCAACTATTTCATCAATTAAGGCCTTAACATAAGTTTTCATGGTGAACAAACATGAAACTGGTGTTATTTCATCGTTCAAAATGACTTTTTCATAATATACCTCTATAAAATCACTAAATAATGATTATTACAATAGTGCCAATGCCGTAATTTTACAATTCTATTTTCTATCTTTACTCTAAATGTATTATAGCACCATCCCTCGAATTTTGCAGATATTTTGCAAGCCTTTTCAAAAAGCAAGCGCTACTGATGGAGAGCAGTAAGGAAGACAAGCATATAAGAAAAAATGTTGTTTGTGGAATTATCATCATTTTCTATGACGGGCAATTACTTTTTAACTTCATGACTAAGAAATGTCAATTACTCTCCCTGTGGGCAAATCAAAGTGGCCTGTTCCAATCATCGGAAAAGCCGTATTTCTCCGGTAAATTTGAGGGTTGAATTGCCGGAATGTACCCTGTGATCCCTCGCAGTTCGAGCCCACGATGGACTGCTCCGGTGTCATATCCTCGGTCAAGTGCGATTTGTTCCATGGGAACACCGACACGGATTTGCCGTTCCAGGTGTTTTAATACCTGCAAGCTCTCTTTTTCATTTGCCGGGAACATATCCACTCCGGTTAGAATCCCGTTCTTACAGGCCACGGTTGCCTCCGGTAGGTATCCAATCCCTAGCTTATGGCCGTGATTCATAGCGCCACAATCCGGATCGGTTGTGCTGGTTATGCGACGTTTCTTTACAACACGTGTCGGCGGAAGGTAAAATCCCAACTGTTGAGATAGTTCCTCGTCCAAACGGTCCAAATAGCTCTGCATACTTTGTTCTACTTCTATTTCAACCTCAGTCCAACTACCCGCAGATATTTTTGCAGGCAGGTGGCTTCCGTCTGCGGCCATCTCTTTCCCGTCAACCAGGCCGCTTTCCACACAGCGCCTCACAATTTCCTGGAATGGTCAGGGATCTTATCGCACAACTCAAAACCGCAGAACCAGCCATAGGTGATGTTCAGCTGCACTTCTTTTACCAGTCTGCGGTCTGATTTTATTTCATACAGATATTCGATTCACGGCATTTTGAACATGCAGACCGGGCCAACAGAAGGCCGTCCATTGACGAGATAATATGGGGCCAGTATATCGTATACAAACTCGAATGATAAGATGCTGTTGATTCTTCTAAGAAGATGATTATGGGGAATCAATTTCTCCATATTCATGATCAGCATCCCGATCTGCCTTTTCCTTTGTCCCATCATGATTCATCCCTCCCAGAGAGATTATACCACATTTAGAGCTAAAGATTTTGTCAACAGGCCCTTTATTGGATCTTATCGTCCGGCAAAGCAGCCAATACCGTTGTTTCGTCGCTTTTCAAGCCGCAGGAAAATAAGCAGGAAAAATTTTTAGGATAACTTCAGGGAAATCTTAGGCAAATCCAATTTGCTTTTAAAGTAAAAACAAAAAGTCTTCTCTTGAAAAAACTAAACTTATAAACCTTACAAACGAAAGAAAAACCCAAAATCAAACGATTTTGGGTATGTTTCTGGCGGAGAGTCAGGGATTTGAACCCTGGGTGCGCTCATCACGCACACACGATTTCCAGTCGTGCGCCTTCGACCACTCAGCCAACTCTCCAAATATTTTGTTTTAATCACCACTCACCGCAGCGACCTTGATTATTATATGACAGAATCTCTTTCAAGTCAAGCATTTTTTCAAAAAAATCAGGAATTATTTTGGCACATAAAAAACAGACCATGCGGCCGGATTTCACCGGCCGCACTCCAATCTAAAAAGTCAGTCCTTCATCAAAGTGACCATCACTGCCTTTTGTGCGTGCAGACGATTTTCTGCTTCCTCAAAAATTTCCTCCGCATGCGCCTCAAAGACCTTCTCCGTGATTTCCTGTCCACGATACGCCGGCAGGCAGTGCTGCACCATGGCGCCCGGCTTTGCGGCAGCCATCAGTTCATCATTCACCTGATATCCTTGGAAAGCTTTCATACGCTGCTCTTTCTCGGCCTCCTGTCCCATGGACGCCCAGGTATCCGTGATGACAATGTCAGCGTTTTCCACCGCCTTCATCGGGTCGTTTGTGATAAAGAAATTCGGATTCGGCTTTGCAAACGACATGACTTGAGGATCCGGGCGATAATCGTTCGGCGTGGCGATCGAAACCTGCATCCCGGTTTTGAGGCCGCCCACAATCAACGAATTCGCCATGTTGTTGCCGTCGCCGATGTAACACATTTTTAAGCCTTCCAGTACTGCGTACTTCTCCCGGATGGTCATCAGATCGGCCAGCACCTGGCACGGGTGGCAGAAATCCGTCAGGCCGTTGATTACCGGAATCGAACCATACTCCGCCAGATCCTCGACTTCTTTCTGCTCGAAGGTCCGGATCATAATACCGTCCAAATACCGGGACAGCACACGCGCCGTATCCTGTACCGGTTCGCCGCGGCCAATCTGCAAATCCCGTGAAGATAAGAACAATGCCTGGCCACCCAGCTGATACATGCCAGTTTCAAATGAAACGCGGGTACGAGTAGAAGACTTCTGGAAAATCAGGCCGATCGACTTCCCTTCCAGAATCTTATGCGGAATGTTGTTTTTCTTTTCATATTTGAGCTGGTCGGCCAGATCAAGCAGGCCGATAATTTCCTCGGTGCTGCAATCAAGCAGCTTGAGCAAATGCTTCATTGAGAAACCCCTTTCAGAAGAAAATGTGAATTGGAGCGTGGAGGGCAATGCAGTCCTTCACGCTTCACTTTTCACTCTTATACCAGTACCTGCCTGAAAATTGCCAGCGCTTCGTCCATCTCCTCATAGGTGATGGTGAGCGGAGGGAGCAAGCGAATCGCCTGTGTGCCTGCCGTCAGGACAAGCAAGCCTTTTTCCATGCACTTGGCCACCAGTTCAGCGCGTGCGTCCGCATCCACAATGACGCCAAGCATGAGGCCTCTGCCACGCACGCCCCGCACCTTGTCCGAATCGAGCGCCAAAATGCCGTTTTTGAGGTATTCCCCCTTTTTTTCGACCTCGGCCAAGAATTCAGGCTGGTTTACAAGGCCGAGCACGGCGTTTGCCGCAGCACAGCAGGTCGGTGTGCCGCCAAAGGTTGTCGCATGGGTTCCCGGGGTCAGGACGTCGCAGCAGGTCTTCGCCGCAATGACCGCGCCCATCGGCAGGCCGCCCGCGATCCCCTTGGCTGTCGTGACAACATCCGGTTGGATGCCGTACTGCTGGAAGCAGAACAGGCTGCCGGTGCGGCCGATGCCGGTCTGCACTTCGTCGATGATCAGCAGCAGGTCGCGTTCCCGGCAGAACGCCTCCACGGCCTTCACAAACGCCGGGTCAAGCGGCAGCACGCCGCCCTCGCCCTGAATCAGCTCCATCATTATCGCGCAGGTGGAATCATCCGCCTTGACCTTCACATCTTCAAAGTTTCCGGCTTCGGCATAGTCGAAGCCCTCCGTAAACGGAAAGAAATAATTGTGAAACTTATCCTGGCCGGTTGCGTTCAGGGTGGTTACCGTGCGGCCGTGGAAGGAGTTCCACAGGGTGATAATTTTACTGCGGCCCTTGCCGTATTTGTCAAACGAATATTTGCGCGCCAGCTTAATCGCGCCCTCATTGGACTCTGCACCCGAGTTGGAAAAAAACACCTTTCCCATCCCGGTGGCCTTGACCAGCGTCTTTGCCGTCTGCACCATCGGCGCCGTGGTGAACAGGTTGGACACATGCATCAGCTTGTGCGCCTGCACGGTGATGGCGTCAATCAGCGTCTGGTTGTTATAGCCCACGCTGCACACACCAATGCCCGAAGTCAGGTCGATATAACGCTTGCCCTCTACGTCCCAGAGCTTAGATCCCTCTCCATGGTCGAGCGCAATGGAAAAACGGCCGTACGTGTTCATCACATACTGCTGCTCTTCCTGTTTCAGTTCTTGATAGGTCATTTTATATCACTTCACTTTAAACACAATTGGTTCAATTAGGAGAACATCGTGCCGACGCCGACTTTGCTTAGCAGCTCGATCAGGATGGAGTGCGGTACTCGTCCGTCCTGGATGTTGGCACGCTCCACGCCTTTGCGCACCGCCTCAACGCAGCAATCCACCTTTGGGATCATGCCGCCCGAAATGACGCCCTCTTTGACGAGCGCCGGCACTTCGGACACCTTGAGGCGATGGATGATGCTTTCCTCATCTTTCGGGTCGCGCAGCAGCCCGCGCACGTCGGTCAGCAGGATCAGCTTCTTTGCGCCAAGGGCAATCGCCAGCTTGGCCGCGGCTGTGTCGGCATTGATGTTGTAGTTGGTCTCGTCGTCGATGCCCTGCGCAACGGTCGAAACCACCGGGATATAGCCCTTCTCCAACACATCAATCACCGGCTGCGGATTTACATCGACAATATCGCCCACATAGCCGTAATCGGTGCCCTTTTCGTCGGTCAGACGTTTCGCCTGGAACAGGCCGCCGTCCATGCCGCCGAGGCCGATGCCGTTGCCGCCCGCCTTTTCAAGCAAGGTGACCAGGTCTTTGTTGACCTTGCCGCACAGGATCATCTGCACAATATCCATTGTCTCCCGGTCGGTATAGCGCAGCCCGTTGACGAACCGCGACTGCTTGCCAATTTTTTTGAGCATCTCGGAAATCTCCGGGCCGCCGCCGTGTACGACAACCACCTTGACGCCGACCAGGCTCAGCAGCACAATATCATGAATGACCGCATCCTTGAGCTGCTCATTGATCATGGCGTTGCCGCCATATTTGACGACGACCGTGCGGCCGTAGTATTCCTGAATGTAAGGCAGCGCCTCCACCAGCACATTGGCTTTGGTTTCCGCGTTGAATTGTGTATCCACGCAAATTTCTCCTTTTAGGTTCTGTAATCGCCGTTGATCTTGACATAATCATACGTCAAGTCGCAGCCCCAGCAGGTGGCCGAACTTTCGCCCTCATACAGATCCACGGCAATGGTCACTTCATCTTCCAGCAGGATATTCTTCGCGATCTCCTCGTCGAAATCGAGGCCATGGCCGTGATCGCAGACCAAAATCCTGCCCGCCGCAGACTGGAAGCCCACGGTCACATACTCGGGGCGGAACGGCGCTTTGGAATAGCCCATCGCGCACAACACGCGGCCCCAGTTGGCGTCCGCGCCGAACATAGCCGCCTTGACCAGGCTGGATGCACAGACCGCCTTTGCCAGACGCTCCGCCGCCTCCTCGCTGCGCGCGCCGTTGACCTCGCACGCGATCAGCTTGGTCGCGCCCTCGCCGTCCGCGGCAATCTGGCGCGCCAGACGGACGTTGACCTCGTGCAGCGCGCGGTAGAACGCTTCGTAATCCTCGTTCTGCCACTCGATTTGCTCATTGCCCGCCATGCCGTTTGCGAGCACGACGCACATGTCGTTGGTTGAGGTATCGCCGTCCACCGTCACACGGTTGTAGCTGCGGCGCACGCTCTCAGAGAGCGCATCCTGAAGCATCTCATGCGTGATGGCGCAGTCGGTGGTGATAAAGGACAGCATGGTGCCCATGTTCGGATGAATCATACCGCTGCCCTTGCAGATGCCGCCGATATGGCACACCTTTCCGCCTGCAACAAATTCGATCGCCGCAGTTTTTTCCCTGGTATCCGTTGTCATAATGGCGCGATTTGCCGCTTCCGACCCGTCTGCGGACAGCTTAACGTTCCCAATGTTCTCTTCGATGCACTCGATGTCCAGGCGCTGGCCGATGACGCCCGTGGACGCAACAATCACGCGGTCTTCCTCGATGCCGAGAAACCGGGCAGCCGCCTGCGCTTCACGCAGGGCATTCTCTGCACCGTCCGGCGCACAGGCGTTGGCATTGCCGGAATTGGCAACGATCGCGCGTGCCACGCCGTCCTCCAGATGCTCCATGGTGACATAAACCGGCGCAGCCTTCACGCGGTTGAGCGTGTAGGTTGCCGCCGCGGTGCATTCGCTCTCGGATACAATAATGGCCAGATCGTCAGCTTCGCGGCTCGCCTTGATGCCGCAGCGGGTGGAACCCGCCTGAAAGCCCTTCGCGGCGCACACGCCGCCGGAAATAATTTTCATACTGGAATCCTCCTGATCCTGGGGATTTTTAAATGCTCAGGCCCGTGGTTTCATCCAGGCCAAGCATGATATTCATATTCTGCACCGCGGCGCCCGACGCGCCCTTGCCGAGGTTGTCGAACAGCGCGGTGACAATGGTTTGCGTTTCATGGCCGCAGACAATCAGCTCCAGGCTGTCCCTTCCGGCCATGGTATTTGCATAAATCACCGGCCCAGCGCCGCCAAACGGCGCAACCGTAACCAGCTTCTGCCCCTCGTAATGCTCCGCAAGGCAAGCGTGTACGCGGTGCGCGTCCATGCCCGGCAGCATGACCGTGGTCGCCATGCCCTTGTAGAAATCGCCGACGACCGGCACAAATACCGGGGCGGTTTGCAGGCCGCAGACATGGATCATCTCGGGCAGGTGCTTGTGATGCAGATTCAGACCATAGATGCGCTCCGCATCATGGCGCGGGTCACGGCCCGCGTCCTCGTATTCCGCAATCAGCTTCTTCCCGCCGCCCGAGTATCCAGTCAGCGACGAGCAGCTGAAGGCGAAATCCGCAGGCGCCACACCGTCCTGCACAAGCGGGTATACGCCCGCAATAAACCCGCTTGCATGGCAGCCGGGGTTGGCCACGCGCTTCGACTGCGCGATGGCCGCGCGGCGGGCCGGGGACAGCTCGGCAAAGCCGTAATCCCATCCCGGCGCGGTACGGTGGGCCGTGGATGCGTCGATGACGCGGGTATGGTCGTTTTCAATGAAATAGGCCGCTTCCTTCGCCGCCGCGTCCGGCAGGCACAGGAACACAATGTCCGCCGCGTTCAAAAACCTTTTGCGCTCAACGGCGTCCTTGCGCTTGTCCTCGTCAATGAGCAGCAGCTCGAGATCGTCCCGCTGCCCCAGACGTTCATAAATTTGCAGTCCGGTTGTGCCTTCCTTGCCGTCAATGTATATTTTGGGTTTCATCATGCTTCCTCGCTCTGGATGAACGCTTCGATCTTATTGATCTGACGGGTTACTTCTTCCGGCGCCGGGCCGCCGATCGCCTTACGCTCTCCAACGCAAGTGTTGAGGTCGAGCGCGTCGTACACGTCCGGGCCAAAGGTTTTGGAAATCGCGCCAAAGTCCTTGAGCGTCATGGTTTCGAGGGTCTCATCCGCTTTAATGCACTGGTTGACCAGACGGCCAACCGTCTTATACGCATCGCGGAAGGGCATGCCCTTTTTGGTCAGGTAATCGGCGCAGTCGGTCGCATTGATGAAACCGCGGGAGGCCGCCTTCCGCATATTATCCTTGCGCAGGGTCATGGTGGAGAACATGGGGGTAAAGACCTCAAGGCACTGCTTCACGGTGTCGATCGCGCCGAATACCGCCTCCTTGTCCTCCTGCATGTCCTTGTTGTAGGCAAGCGGCAGGCCTTTGAGCATGGTCAGCATGGTGGTCAGGGAGCCGTATACCCGGCCGGTCTTGCCGCGGATCAGCTCGCAGACGTCCGGGTTCTTTTTCTGCGGCATGATGCTGGAGCCGGTCGAATAGGCGTCGTCCAGCTCGACGAACTTAAACTCCCACGAGCACCATGAGATAATTTCCTCGCTCAAACGGGACAGGTGCATCATCAGGATGGAAAGGTCGGCGCACAGCTCGACGCAGTAATCCCGGTCGGAGACCCCGTCAAGCGAGTTGTCGGTCAGGCGGGCAAAGCCCAGCTGCTCCCGCACAAAGTCGCGGTCGATCGGATAGGTGGTCGACGCCAGCGCGCCCGAGCCAAGCGGCATGTCGTCCATGCGTTCGAGGCAGTCCTCGAGACGCAGCACATCACGTTTGAGCATGTTGGCGTAAGCCATCATATAATGCGCAAACGTGGTCGGCTGCGCGCGCTGCAAATGAGTGTAGCCCGGCATGACGGTGTCCAGATTTTCCCTGGATTTCTTACACAACGCCTGCATAAAATTTAAAATCAGCTGGATGATCTCCGGGATTTCCTTTTTGACGTACAGGCGCATATCGAGCGCAACCTGGTCGTTGCGGCTGCGGCCGGTGTGCAGGCGCTTGCCGGTGTCGCCGATGCGCTCGGTGAGCAGCTGCTCGATATTCATATGGATATCCTCATAATCGAGGGAAAACTCCACGTTACCGGCCTCAATATCGGCAAGGATGCCCTTCAGCCCCTCAACGATCTTTTCCGCCTCGTGCTCCTCAATGATGCCCTGCTTGCCGAGCATGGTCGCGTGCGCGATGGAGCCGGTAATGTCCTCCTGATACAAACGGCAGTCAAACAAAATGGAGGAGTTGAAATCATTTACCACCAGATCGGTTTCTTTCTGAAACCGTCCGGCCCATAATTTTGCCATAGTTGATTACCTCGCTCATCTTAAGTGATGCGATAGGAGATAGAAGATATGCAGCCGAAGCATACGATATATCCCCTATCTCCTATCGTTCGATCTCCTGTTTTACTTCTCTACGCTCGGGAAATGCAAGCCGGTCTGCTGAGACAGAACCTGGTCATTCAGCGCGCGCACCTTCAGCGGCAGGCCAAACAGGTTGATGAAGCCTGCGGAATCGGCCTGATCGTAGCAGTCGTCCTCATCGAAGGTCGCCATGCCGGCCGAATACAGTGAGTACGGCGAAGTGACGGACGCCGGGATAATGTTGCCCTTGTACAGCTTGAGCTTCACGTCGCCGGTGACGGTCTCCTGCGTGGAATCGACGAACGCGCTCATCGCCTTGCGCAGCGGGGTATACCACTGGCCGTTATAAACCAGCTCGGCGAACTTCAGCGCCAGCTGCTGCTTATAATGCGCGGTCTCCTTGTCGAGCGTGATTTCCTCGAGCTTTTGATGCGCCGCATACAGCACCGCGCCGCCCGGGGTCTCGTAAACGCCGCGGCTCTTCATACCGACCAGACGGTTTTCAACAATATCCAGAATCCCGCAGCCGTTCTCGCCGCCCAGCTTGTTCAGCTTCTCAATCAGGGCAACCGAATCCATTTCCTCGCCGTCGACCGCGGTCGGGACGCCCTTCTCGAAGTGGATGGTCACATAAGTCGGCACGTCGGGCGCCTGCTCGGGCGATACGCCCAGCTCAAGGAAGCCCGGCTTGTTGAGCGGCGCTTCATTGGCCGGATCCTCCAGATCCAGGCCCTCATGGCTCAGGTGCCACAGGTTCTTATCCTTGGAGTAATTGGTCTCCTTGTTGATCTTCAGCGGGATGTTGTGCGCCTCGGCGTATTCGATCTCCTTCTCGCGGGAGTTCAGCTCCCAGAAACGCCACGGGGCGATGATGTCCATCTGGGGAGCAAAGGCATGGATAGCCAGTTCAAAACGAACCTGGTCGTTGCCCTTGCCGGTGCAGCCGTGGCAAATCGCGTCCGCGCCTTCCTTCAGGGCGATTTCCACGATACGCTTTGCGATAATCGGGCGCGCAAACGAGGTACCGAGCAGGTACTGCTCATAGGTCGCGCCCGCCTTCATGGTCGGGATGATATAGTCGTCCACGAATTCCCGGGTCAGGTCTTCGATGTACAGCTTGGACGCGCCGGTGCTGAGCGCGCGCTCCTCCAAGCCCTCCAGTTCGCCGGCCTGGCCGACGTTGCCCGATACCGCAATGACCTCACAACCGTAGTGCTCCTTGAGCCACGGGATCAGAACAGAGGTGTCCAAACCGCCGGAGTATGCGAGAACAACCTTGTTATATTTCTTTTCCATAATGAAACCCTCCAAAATTGTTATCATTTTTGTCGTATCCATATTATAACGCCCTCCCCATACAAATGCAAGGAAAATTTATAAATAGTTTATATAATGCATAAATATTCATTCCGTGTATGAAACTACTCTTTTGTGCGGAAATCCGCTCGATTTTTCTTGAAATTTTGCCCGGTTCGTACTATGATAAATCTAACCGCATGGTGTAAAGACACCCGGCGCGCCCATGGAGATGCGCGCCGCCAAATCAAAGGGGAAATGGAACAATGATTGAAAAGAATATGACCATGTTAACCGATTTTTATGAGTTTACCATGGCGCACGGATACTTTGAAAAGGGCATGGGCGAACGGCGCGCATATTTCGACATGTTCTACCGCCGCGTGCCGGACGGCGGCGGTTATGCAATCATGGCCGGCGTCGAGCAGCTGGTTGAATATCTGGAAAACCTGCATTTCACCGACGAAGACATTGCCTATCTGCGCGGCAGGGCCTGCTTCTCGGATGCATTCCTTGCATATTTAAAAGACTTCAAGTTCGAATGCGACGTCTGGGCCGTGCCGGAAGGCACGCCGATTTTCCCTGGCGAGCCGATTGTCACCGTCGCCGGGCCAATGATCCAGGCGCAGTTTCTCGAGACCATGATCCTGCTGACCATCAACCACCAGACCCTGATTGCCACCAAGGCCAGCCGCATCACCCGCGCGGCCAAGGGACGCACGGTGCTGGAGTTTGGGTCCCGCCGCGCGCAGGGCTACGACGGCGCGGTGTACGGCGCGCGCGCCTCCTATATCGGCGGATGCCATGGCACAGCCTGCGTCATGGCGGACCGCGACCATCACATCCCGGCGGGCGGCACGATGGCCCATTCGTGGGTGCAGATGTTCCCGTCCGAGTATGATGCATTCAAAGCGTATGCGGAAATTTACCCGACCAACTGCGTATTCCTGGTCGACACATATAATGTACTCAAATCCGGCGTGCCGAACGCCATCCGCTGCGCGAACGAAATACTTGCCCCCATGGGCATCCGTCCCAAGGGCATCCGTCTGGATTCGGGCGATATCGCTTACCTGTCTATTAAGGCGCGCGAAATGCTGGATGCAGCCGGATATCCGGACATGCAGATCATGGCCTCCAACTCGCTGGACGAATATCTGGTATCCGACCTGCTCGCGCAGGGCGCGCGCATCGACTCCTTCGGCATCGGCGAACGGCTGATTACCTCCAAGTCCGAGCCGGTCTTCGGCGGCGTATATAAACTGTCCGCGGTGGAAGACCAGCACGGCAACATTGTTCCCAAAATCAAGGTTTCCGAAAATGTTGAAAAGATTACAACCCCACACTTTAAGAAGGTCTACCGTCTGTTTGACAAGGCAAACGGCAAGGCCATCGGCGATGTGCTGTGCGTCCACGACGAAACCATCGACACTTCCAAGCCCTATACGCTGTTTGACCCAATTCACACGTGGAAACAGAAAATCGTCACCGATTATGAGGCCAAGCCGCTGCTCGTGCAGCTATTCCGCCAAGGGAAAAAGGTCTATGCGTCGCCCGATATCGAGGCCATCCGCGGCTACTGCCAGTCTCAGCTTGACACACTCTGGGAGCAGACCAAGCGCTTTGAATATCCGCAGACATATTATGTAGATTTGTCCAAAAAACTGTGGCAGGTCAAGCATGACCTGCTGGAAGGCTGCCGTATCGTATAATCCCGCATTTGTCAAAAGCCCGGCTTAGCCGGGCTTTTGAGGCTGTCGAAAAACTGCGTTTTTCGAACAGCCTTCGATCGAAACCACGCTTT
>URFQ01000043.1 GCA_900547195.1 uncultured Butyricicoccus sp. | reverse complement strand
CGATTCACCTTTTCTTTGAGTTGTCTGCTCGGTTCGAACACCGGCACCATGGTTTCCGGAATGGGCAGCGGTTCGCCGGTTTTGGGATGCCGCCCGGTAAAGGCTGCCCGGCGGCGCGCGGAAAACGCGCCAAATCCCGGGAACTGCACCTTGCCGCCCGCCTGCATGACCTCTACAATGGCTTCAAACACTGCGTCGGTCGCGCGCTCGGCGTCCCGCTTGGTCAGTCCCGCCTTTTCCGCGATGACATATACAAAATCGCTTTTGTTCATGCCTTTCCCTCGGCTTCCTTGGCCTCGTCCCACAGCGCTTCCATCTCCGGAAGCGTCATGTCCGCAAGGTCTTTGCCCGCCCGGTTCGCCGCCTGCTCCACATAGGCGAACCGGCGGATAAACTTGTCCGTCGCGCGCTCCATGGCGTGCTCGGGCTCCACGTCCGCAAACCGCGCCACCTTGACGGCCGCGAACAGCAGGTCGCCTGCCTCGCTTTCCAGATCGCCCCCCTGTTCCAGGGCATCTTCAATCTCGTCGAGCTCCTCGCGCACTTTGGCAATCGCGCCGCCGATGTCGTCCCAATCAAAGCCGGCCTTCGCCGCCTTTTTCTGCACCTTGTCCGCACGGATCAGCCCGGGCAGGCTGCGCGCCACGCTGGCAAGGCCGTCGGCCGCGGACTCCTGATGCTTTTCGGTTTTTTTCAGCTCGTCCCAATTGTTCAGGATTTCCTCAGTGGAGCCGACTTTGGTGGTGCCGAAGATGTGCGGATGGCGGTAAATCAGCTTTTTGCAAATGCCGTCCGCCACGTCGTCCATATCAAACGCGCCCTTTTCCTTCTCGATCTGGCTGTGGAAGACTACCTGAAGCAGCACATCGCCCAGTTCCTCCTGGAGCAGGCTGGTATCTTCGTTGTCAATCGCCTCAATCACTTCATAGGTCTCCTCGATGAAGTTGCGGCGGATGGAATGGTGATCCTGCTCTCGGTCCCACATGCAGCCGTCCGGCGCGCGCAGGATTTCCATAATGCGCAGCAGATCGTTAAATCCGTATTTGTCTTTGAACGCAAAGTCCGTCATGATCCCTTATCCTTTTCTATTCACATTCTAAGCAGCTTTACCAGCTTTTTGCCGCCGGGCAGCAGCAAAATATCCTCCCGCTCGAGCGCCGAAAGCGCCAGCAGCAGAGCCAGATAGGTCGCTCCCGCGGCCGCGATCGCCGCCAGCACAGCGACGCCGCCGAGCATCTCCTCCAGCAGGCGGTGTGTGATGACCGCCGCCGCACCCATACCGATGCAGGCCGCAAACGGGCGCACAAACAGCTTATCGATGCCCGGAAGCCGGATATAGCGCCGCAGCCACAGCAAATTAAGCGCCGCAATCAGCGTATAGCACGCAATGGTGCCCACCGGGGCGCCATAGATATTAACCCCCGGCCGGCCGACCAGCGTATAGTTCAGTACAATCTTGCACACGCCGCCAAGCAGCATGGTCAAAACAGGCACGCGCACCTGCCCGATGGCTTGCAAGATGGCATTCGAAAGCCCGACAAGAGCCACGCACGGAATGGCGAGCGCCAAAATACGCAGCAGCGAGCCGCCCAGCGAGGGATCGAGCATGGGGTTTTTCTCAAAAATCGCATCGTCGGCAAATAGGAGATCGATGATGGGGTGGGCAAGTACAAAATAGCCCACGCACGACGGCAGGGCGATCAGCATCGCGATGCGCATGGCCGAACCCATGTTCCTGGACGCCATGGTGTGGTTCTGCTGGGCGTATGCGCCCGCGAGCGCGGGCAGCACGGCGGTGGCCAGCGCGGTAATCAGCGTCTGCGGGAAATTGAACATCGTGAACGCCTGGCCGGTGTACACGCCGTAAAGGGCGTTTGCCTCGGTGAGCGTATAGCCGATCTCCTGCAAACGGCTGACCAGCATCGCGGTATCCACCAGCGTGGTCACGCTGGTAACCGAACTGGTCAGCGTGACTGGCACGACCGTCAGCAGCAGCACGCGCGCCAGCTCCCGATAAGAGCGGCAAACATCACTGAGCAGCGCGGGCTGCGCGCGGCGTCGGTGCACGCCCGCATAACCGAGCATGGCCAGCGCGGCAAGCGCTTCACCCACGGTCACGCCCAGGATGGCGCAGGCGGCTGTTGTGGGGTCGTCCAACCCCGCCGCAGCAGCGCGCGAGGCGAAAAACAGCCCAAGCACAACTTTGCCCGCCGCCTCGACAATTTGCGACAAAGCGGTGGGCGTCATGTTGGACAGTCCCTGGAAATATCCGCGCACGACCGCGACGACCGACACAAAGAACACCGCCGGAGCAATCGCACGGATGGCGGAAAGCGCCATAGGGTTGTTGCTCGCATCCGCAATCCAGCCCGCCGCGCCGTAGAGCGCGAGCGAGCACAGCGCGCCGAACGTGAGGAACGCCACCGCCGCCAGGCGGGCAATGCGCCCCACCTCACGCCCGCGGCCCAGCGCGGACGCTTCAGAAATGAGTTTACTGAGCGCGACCGGCACGCCCGCCGTCGCCACGACGAACATGACCGTATAATACTGGTATGCGCTGTTGAAGATACCCATGCAGGTATTGCCGATGAGATGCTGGAGCGGGATTTTGAAGCCCGCTGAAATCAGCTTGGCAATCAGCGTACCCGCCACCAGGATCATTGCCCCCTGCATGAAGGTCTGTCGTTTGTGTTTTTGCAAAAATAGCACGCCTTTCCTGTGTCTTGGGGCCGAAGCCCGTCTCTGTCCTATGCTTACGCCAAGGCGCGCCGCATTATGTCTTATTCATCGAGCAGGTACGGTTCCGCCGGCTCCTTGGATGTGTCGGCCGGATGCGCTTTCAGCGCCGCGCCGCAGGTTGCGCAGAACGCATCCTCCCGGCTGCACTGCTTGCCGCATTCCGGACAAGCGACGGTGGCTTTCATATCGGTCAGCTGTGCGCGCAGCGCCTCTACCCTGCCGCGGGTCTCGTCGAGCTGGTCAAGATAGCCGTCCATCGCGTCCGGAGCCACTTCTGTGCCCAAATGGATGTCGTATACCAGCTTGCCGATCTCCTTATAAAGCACCTCACACTCGGTGTTCAGGTCAAAAATCTGCAAATTGATCTTGGTGGCCTGCGCCATATCGCCCGCCATCTTGCCCGCCGACTCCACCGCGCGGGACGCGGCCTGGCTGGTTTTTCCCGCCATGATCTTTACCTTTTCCAGCATCATTGCTACTTTATTATCCATTTGGCTGCTCCTTTCAAACAGGCGCCGCTGCGCCCCCGAAAATCCATTTCGGCCATCATAGCCGTTTGCGGCTATTATACTCTCGTACCTTGTAAAAATCAAGCAGTTTTGCGCGATTACGCACACATTACCCGATAAATTCGTGCAGCACGGAAGATTCCGGTATATAGGGCAGGTAATCGATTTGCGCAAACTGCCCGGCTGCGCGCAGCACGCCGTCCAGCCCTGCACCGCGCATGGCTTCCGCATGCTGTGCCATCGTGCCGTTCAGCAGGTTCATCAGGATGCAGGTTTCATACGGCAGATAGGAGTCAATCGTGAACGCCGCATTGTGCCGGAAGGGATCGATATACAGCGTTTCACCACGGCGGATGGATTTCCACTGCTGAATGGTCGCGTCGACCGGCGCGCCGCGGAAATTCGCGTCCCGCACGGCGCGGCGGCAGAAGCGGAGCTGGCCGGACGTCATCGTCCAGCCGCCCATATCGACCGTGCTCGCCACCGAAATATAAATCCCGGTTGCCAGACGCTCCAGCCCGCCCATAATGACGTCATTAAACGCATGGATGCCCTCAATGACCACAATTTCGCCCGGATCAAGCGCAAGCGTCTTGACCTCGTCGGTACGCATTTTCTTTTCAAAATCAAACGTTGGGATGGAGATTTCTTCGCCGCGCGCCAGACGCGCCAAATGGTCGTGCAGCAGCGGCAAATCCATACAAAGCGGGGATTCGAAATCATATACCCCGTTCTCCTCGTCCCACGGCATGTCATATTCGCCACGGCTGAGATAATAATCGTCCATGGAAATGGTTTCCACATGGATCCCCTTGCCCGCCAGCGCGCGGCGCAGGCGGTCGGCCGAAGTGGTTTTGCCGCTGGACGATGGGCCGCACAGCAGCGCAATCGGCCGCTCGGCCTGCCCTGCGGCAAGCTGCTCGGCCACAGCGCGAATCTGTCCCTGATATTGGGCTTCGCAGGCCTCGATGAGGCCCGCCGGATCGTGTTTCGCCTGGTCGTTGAGCCAAGCCAGTTTGTAGTTTGCCATAGTTTCCCTCTGGATCGCGTTCCGGCTCCACAGAGCCGGAGAGATTGCTGTTACAAAAGCAGCCGGCGTTTGCCCGCATCCATGCGTTCCCCGGCCTCCATATATTCCCGCGGATATTTCGGGTTCGTAAAGCGCGTAATCCGGCCAGTCGCCCGGTCCACCCGCTTGCTGACCCCGCCCGCGCCCACGCTCAGGATGGTCTGGATTTCCTCCATCATCGCAATGTTGTACAGGCTTTCGGCGCCCGGTTTGCACCAGCCCACATTCTCGAACCCGCCTGCCGTAAACTTTTGCCGGTACAGGTAATACGGGCCGTAGCCCGCCTGCCCGAGCGCTGCCGCCGCGCCGTCCAGCATGGCTTTCACGCTGTCATGCTGCCGCACATTCGCGGCTTTGTCGGACAGGTCTGCACCGCGCTTGATGGCCAGCGTGTGCACCGTGATGTTTTCAGGTCCCAGTCCGATGAGCGTCTCCATGGTGTGCCGGAAGCTTTCGGGCGTATCGCCCTCCAGCCCCGCGATGGTGTCCATATTGATGACCGGGAAGCCTGCCGCGCGCGCCATCTCATAGGCAACCAACACATCGGCTGCGCTGTGGCGGCGGCCGATGCGCGCGAGCACCGCATCGTTCATGGTCTGCGGATTGATGGAAACGCGGCCGGCACCGCCCGCGCGGATGGCCGCGAGCTTTTCCGCCGTGATGGTATCCGGCCGGCCAGCTTCCACAGTATATTCCCGCAGGCGGGACAGATTGCATGTCCGCGCCACACAATCCATCAGGCGGGCAAGCTGTTCGGCCGACAGCGTGGTCGGCGTGCCGCCGCCGATGTAAATGTTCGACAGTTTCAGGCCGCGTTCGTCCAGCAGCCGCCCGGTCTGCGCCAGCTCCCAGCACAGCGCCTCCAGATACGGCGGGATGAGCGCCGCCGATTTTTCAATGGAATGGGACACAAACGAACAATAGGCGCACCGCGACGGGCAGAACGGAATGCCGATGTACAGCGATACCTCGTCCTCCGGGAGCAGGCCGATCGCAGCCTGCGCGTGCGCGGCCGCGCGCATGGCCAGCGCGGTGCGCGCCGCGGATACCTGATACTGTTCGCGGAAATACCGGGCGGTTTCGCCGCGGGTCATGCCGCGCGCCATCAAACCGCGCGCAAGCTTCGCCGGGCGCACGCCGGTCAGGCTGCCCCATTCGGGCTTTTCCGGCAGGCCAGGCGCAATTGCGTCAAAAACCGCCAGCTTGACAATTTCGGTCTTGGCCCGTTTTTCCCCCAGCGCATCCAGCCCGGCAACCGGCTTTGTACGGGACGCGGTGCGGGTCACGCCGTCCAGCCGGGCCTCCGCCGCCGCTTGGGCCACGCCGTCCACAACCCGCAGGCGGCTGATGCAGTAATCCCCGGTTTCCGGGGCCGCATCGCCCTGCACCGGCAGCTCGGCCGGGGTCAGGTGCAGCAGCATCTCTTCGACCGCGTGTTTGAGGCCGTGGCCTTCCAGTACGTAGATCATTGCGTTGCCTGGAGCATGTAAGGGTTCCACTGGCGCTCCTCCTCCAGCGTGCTCATGCTCTCGTGGCCGGGCAGCACCTTGTAATCGCCCGGCAGGTCGTGCAGGCGTTTGAGTGATTTGAGCATCTGGCTGAAATCGCCGCCCGCAAGGTCACACCGCCCGCATTCATGGCGGAACAGGGTATCCCCTGTGAACAGCACGTCGTTCACCCGGATGACCGACGACCCCGGCGTATGGCCCGGCGTATGCATATAGTGCGCGGTCATGCCGCCAAAGGAGACCTCGGCGCCCTCTTCGGCCTCCACATCAACCGGCGTTTCCACAAAGCCGCGCGCAAACGGCTGGAACTCGCCCATGGATTCCCTGTGCAAAAGCCACAGATCCCCCTTCGGGCAGACCAGCTTTGCGCCGGTCTTTTCGGCAACCTCATGTACGGCCAGGATATGGTCAAAATGCCCGTGGGTCAGCAGGATAAAGCGCAGGTTGATCTTTTCGGACGCCACCGCTTTCAGGATGCTTTCCGCATTGTCGCCCGGGTCGATCACCGCGCCCTCGCGGGTTGCTTCATCAAAAACAATATAACAATTGGTCTGCACCATGCCGACCGTTAAGTGAAGAATCTTCATAAAAAACCCCTTTCAAACAGCGATGAGGCAGGGAATATTTTCATGCCCTGTTTTTCTATCTTTTCATCTCGTCCGTGTCCATCACAATAGTAACCGGGCCGTCGTTGAGCAGTTCCACCTTCATATCTGCGCCAAACTCGCCGGTTTCCACCGGCAGCCCGCTCGCACGGCAGCGCGAGAGGAAGGCTTCATACAGCAGAATGGCCTTTTCCGGGCGCGCGGCGCGCACAAAACTCGGCCGCTTGCCCCGGCGGCAATCGCCATAGAGGGTAAACTGTGAGATGACCAGCAGCCCGCCGCCAATGTCGGCGGCAGACAAATTCATTTTGTCGTTTTCATCGGTAAAAATACGCAGGCCGGCGCATTTATCGGCCAGATACCGGGCATCCTCCTCGGCGTCGTCCTCGCTCACGCCCAGCAGGATCAGCAGCCCCGGGCCAATTTTCCCATGTACCGCGCCGTCAATCGTCACCGAAGCGTGCGCAACACGCTGAATAATCGCTCGCATGCCCAGCCCCCTCACGAACCGTCGGCGGTGCGCGTTACATCGAGCACGCCCTTGGTATTGCGGATACGGTTAATAATGTTATCCAGCTGCGAAATCCCCGACACATCGATCATCGCGTTAATCACGCCAAAGCCATCGTTCAGGTCGCGGGCGGACAGCTCATGCACATTGACATGCGACTGCGCAAGCAGCATCGCCACGTCGCTGAGCACACCGATGCGGTTGCGTGTGGAAATCTGAAGGCCGGTCGAAAAGCGGTTCATCTTATGATCGAGCACTTCCTCGTCCCACCAGACGTTAATCCAGCGGTTTTCCTCGTCTTTCGCGCCGCTGTTGCGCACATTGACGCAGTCCCTGCGGTGGATGGACACACCGTAGCCGCGGGTGACAAAGCCGATGATATCGTCGCCCGGGATCGGGGTGCAGCAGCGGGCAAATTTCACCAAGCAGTTGTCAATACCCTCGACAATGACGCCGGACTGGCTCTTGGCCGTTTTTTTGGCCGGCTGCGGCTGGAGGATATGCTCCACCTTCTCCTGCGCGCGGCGCAGCCTGTGCACGTCGTCCTTAATCTTATTGAGCACCTTGGTGACTGTGATGCCGCCGTAGCCGATCGAGGCATACAGCTCGTCGAGCGAGCTGAACGAAAATTTGTCGAGCGCATTTTTCTGCACTTCTTCGCTGTCGTAGAAGCCGTTAAACAGCAGGTTGGCGCGCAGCTCACGGTCAAGCTCGGCGCGGCCCTGCACAATGTTCTCTTCGCGGCACTCCTTCTTAAACCACTGCTTAATCTTGTTGCGGGCTTCGGTGGTTTTGACGATCTTGACCCAGTCGCGCGACGGGCCATGGGTTTCTTTCGAGGTCAGGATCTCAACAATATCGCCGTTTTTCAGCTGCGTGTCAATCGGGGCAATGCGACCGTTGATCTTGGCGCCCACCATACGGTTGCCGACCGCCGAATGAATGGCATATGCCAAATCGATGGGGGTCGCGCCCGCAGGCATGTTCACTACGTCGCCCTTTGGGGTAAAGACAAAGACCTCGTCGGCGAAAAGATCGACTTTGATGGCCTTGATAAAATCCTCGGCCTCGGTGTCCTGCTGGGCTTCCAGCAGCTGCCGGATCCAGGCAAACGCCTGCTCATTGCCGACCTTGTCAAGCCCCTGCTTATATTTCCAATGCGCCGCCACACCGTATTCGGCCATTTTATGCATTTCTTCGGTGCGGATCTGGATTTCAAACGGAATGCCCTCGCGGCCGATGACGGTCGTATGCAGCGACTGATAGCCGTTGGGCTTGGGTGTGGAGATATAATCCTTAAACCGCCCCGGGATCGGCTTATAGAGGTCGTGGACATAGCCGAGCACATTGTAGCAATCGGTCACGGAATCAACAATCACACGCACGGCGCAGATGTCGTAAATTTCATTGATGGTCTTGTGCTGGGCATACATCTTGCGGTAAATCGAGTAAATATGCTTGACGCGCGCCGAAATGGTGTGCCGGATGCCCGCTTCGTCGAGTTTTTCGCTGATATTGTCCTTGATGTGGTTCAGGAACTCTTCATGCCGGCTGGACTGCTTTTCCAGCCCCTCGACAATTTCCTGATAGCCGATTGGGTCGAGGCATTTGAGGGAAAGATCCTCCAATTCCCATTTGATGCGGCTCATGCCCAGGCGATGGGCAATCGGCGCATAAATCTCCATGGTTTCGAGCGCCTTATCCCTCTGCTTGCGCTCCGGGAGAAACTGGAATGTGCGCGCATTGTGCAGGCGGTCGGCCAGCTTGATGAGAATGACGCGGATATCCTTGGCCATGGCCATGAACATCTTGCGCAAATCCTCCATCTGCTCCTGCTCCTTGGAGTAGCGCAGCATACCAAGGCGGGTTACGCCGTCCACCAGCTCGGCGACCGAGGTTCCGAATTTGTTCTCAATGGCCTTATAGTCAAACTCGGTATCCTCGATGCAATCATGCAGCAGGCCCGCGCAGATGGAGTCGGTATCCAGCCCCATTTCAACGATGATCTCCGCGACCGACACCGGATGGATGATGTACGGCTCTCCATTCTTGCGTTTCTGGCCCTCGTGGGCCCTGTTCGCGCATTCGTATGCCGCGCGGATTTTTTTCTCATTGATCGCAGGGTTTTGTTTTTTCGCGCGCTCAATCAGGAAATCGATTTTGTTTTGGATTGGGGAAGCCATGGCGTTCCCTCCTTTGGTTAAAATTGCAGCCACGGTTGCAGCCGCTGACGCGATGCCGCCCCGCCGGACGGCTTTATTTGCTCATGCTTTTGAGCGTATTGAGAACCACCGATTTGGAGATATCGGCCTTGCCCTTGTAGTGTTTTAACAGAATATTCAACAGCCCGTCGCGGAAGTTATAGCTGAGCAGCTGGCTCTCGCTGAACACATCCAGACAGACGAACAGTTTGCCGATATTCACTTCGCGTTTGCTCTCCCACTGCACGCGGCGGGAAAGTGCGTTGGAGTGTACGCTCAACCGGCCGTCCTCCGCGCGGGAAATAATGTGCCTCCATACGGCGACCAGTTCCGGACGGCTGGGCAGCAGCACGCGCGCCTCAGCCGCGGTCAGCGCGCCGTCCGCCATATACCGGTTGTAGAGATTGAGCAGCTTCTGGTCAGCGAGCAGCTCGCATTCGCTCAGGCGCACGTCCTTGAGCACCAGCTGCACCGTCCTGCGGCCGCGGTATTCGTTGATTTCCAAATGGAACGCCGCATCCACAAAATTGCCCTGCGCAAAGCCGCAGCCCCCCGCGCCGGTGCCGAACAACATCGCCGTATAGGAAACCCCATCCTTTGTGAGCGTCAGGCGCACGTGGCGGTCGCTTGAAATCGGCGTAATGTCCTCAACGTACATATTGTCCATGGAAAAAACCGGCTGCGGGTTTTTCATCCCAAACGGCTCGAGCGCCGACAGCCCTTCGACCGAGCTTTCGGTGATATATGCCGGCGTGATCGCGCAGTCGATATGTACGATTGGCATCAGGTCGCCGGGCTTGATATGCGCGTCCGCATACGCCAGAATGCGCGCCTTGAATTCTTCAATTTTGCCCTTCTGGATGGTCAACCCCGCGGCCAGCTCATGCCCGCCAAACTTATCGAGCAAACCGGCGCTGTCCGACAGCGCTTCAAACAGGTTAAAGCCTGCCATGGAGCGCCCGGAACCCTTGCCAATATCCCCATCCACGGCGATGAGGATGGCCGGGCAGGCGTAGCGGTCACAGATGCGCGAAGACACAATCCCGATCACGCCATGGTGCCATCCCTCGCCCGCAAGGACGATCATCTTGTCCTCGAGCGGGTTATATTCCCGGCGCAGCACCGCAAGCGCCTGCTGCAGGATATCGTTTTCCGCGGCCTGCCGCTCCTTGTTCTGTTCGCAAAGCTGGGCGGCCAGCTCCTGCGCGCGGACCGGGTCGTCGGTCAGGAACAGCTCGACCGCCTGCCCGGTGTTGCCCATGCGCCCGGCCGCGTTAATGCGCGGCGCGAGGATGAAGCTGATCACCGACGAGGTCAGGCGGCGGGATTTCTGCCCGGATTCGCGCAGCAGCATTTCCAGGCCGAGGTTTTCGGTGACCGCCAGCCGTTGCAGCCCGGCCGCCACAATCACACGGTTTTCGCCCACAACCGGCATCACGTCGGCCACCGTGCCAAGCGCCACAAGATCGGCGTATTTGTCCAGCACCGTTTCAAGATGCTCCGGCCCGGCGAGCGCGCAGATCAGCTTAAAGGCCACGCCCACGCCCGCCAGTTCGGCAAACGGATAGTCGCAATCGCTGCGGCGCGGGTTGACGATGGCCTCGGCCTGCGGCAGCTCCTCCCGGCATTCGTGGTGATCGGTGATGACCATGCGGATCCCCAGCTTTTTCGCATACGCGGTTTCCTCAAATGCCGTCACGCCCGAATCGACCGTGACAATCAGGCGCACGCCCTGCGCATAGAGCGCGTCCATCGCCGCGCACGACAGGCCATAGCCTTCGCTCAGGCGGTTGGGGATATAGTAATCCGCATCCGCGCCAATGCCGCGCAGATAGCGCAGCAGCACACAGGTCGCCGTGATCCCATCCACGTCGTAATCGCCAAATACTATGATCTTTTGCCTTTGCCGGACCGCCTCCCGGATGGTGGCCACCGCTTTGTCCATATCGCGCAGACGCATTGGATCGTGCAGGCCCCCGGCGCCCGTCGCAAGAAAAGCCTGCGCCTTTTCCATGGTGTCCACACCGCGCGCGCACAACGCAACAGCGGCCAGCGGCGAAAAGCCGCAGGCCTCGGAAAGGGACCGCGCAGCCTCCAGGTTGGGCGCGGCGGTCACCCATTTTTTCATTTTCATGATATTCCCTCGTAGTATTTTTGATTGGTGCTATTATACCAAAAATTCACCAAAATAACAACCGCTTTGTATCGTGCTGCACACTCCTGCCGCATGTAAAGTTTTCCGATCCTGTTTCCGGCGCAGGTTTATCCGGTGTGGAAACCCAATCAATGGGGGAAATTCTACAAATCAGGACATCATGCTGCTTTTTATTCCTGTATCACTTCTGCGTCCGGCGCTTCGTTAAGCGCGCATAAATACTCGAACGCATTGAGCAGATTGTCCAAATGATATCCGAGTACAACATCCTCGTCCCGGCGTTCCCCGGACGCATCTACCATTCCATCCGGGATTTCCACGCCAAGTTTTGCCAGCCTCTCCTTATGCGCCGCATCCGGCGTGCCCGGCGAATCCATCGTACACAGAGCCTTCATTTCATCGTACATACGTGCCGCGAGCTGCTGACAGCCGCGCAGATAAACGCTCACCTCATGGCGCACTTTTCGATTGGGGTACGTCTGACGCTCATAGAGGGTAATTTCCTCTTCCAGACGGCGCAGGCTGCGCCGCAGAGGGGCCAGGTCCGGGTAATGCCCAAGCAGCACCCGCTCGTGCAGGTAATCCGGGAACGCCTGCACAAAATGCGTCAGCATATCCGCAATCATACGGCGGTTATTATAGGGCTTGATCAGCATGTTGACCGCGAGCGCGATGACCAGCCCGACCGAAGTGTCGGCAAACCGTGAAACCGAATAAAAAAACGGGCTTCCTGCGTCATACAGGCAGATGGAGACAAACACGATGCACGACAGGGGGATGGCAAACTCGGAATGCAGCCGCAGGCCGAGCACAATCACGAGCACAATCCCAAGGCCAATGATGGCCGGCGATTCAAACGGGAACAGGAGCAGGAACACGCACCCGACTGTGCAGCCGATGACACAGCCGGCAAGCTGGGTCAGGCAGGCCTTCATCGCATCGCTCAGCGTGCGGCTCATGGCGCTGATGGCGCCAATGGCTGAAAAAATCGGCATGGCCGAGCCAAACAGGCCGGCCGCAGCCAGCGCAAGCGTCACGGCAAGCGCGGTTTTGACCGTGCGCAAACCCACATGGATTTTCGTCCGATTCACAAAAGATCTCTCCCTCTCACGGATAATACGATCATTCTAGCACACATCGATCCAGAGTCAAGCGCAAAAAAACGTGTTTTTCCGGTGAAACCTATTTTTACATCCCGCATTGCGGAACATCTGCGCCGTGTAGTATAATGGAAGACAGAATCATCCATCGTTTAGAAAGCGAGGTCCTTCCATTGAAACGTTATCAGCTTGGCGTCATCGGCGCCGGCAACATGGGGATGGCGATTGCCCGCGGTCTGGCCGCGACCGGCGTACCCGCCTCCGACATCCTGCTCTTTAACCGCAGTGCGGACAAACGCGCCGCGAATAAAGCCGCGGGGTTTTCCGCCACGGACGATTATGCCGCCCTGTATGCCGCGAGTGATATGGTGCTCCTTTCGGTAAAACCTCAGACCTTTCCCGAGGTGCTGGGGAATCTTTCGGCGACCGCGAAAACCTGCCGCCCGCTCGTGGTGTCGGTCGCCGCAGGCGTACCCTTTGCCAAAATCGAAGCCGCGCTTGGCGCAGACTGCCCGGTCATCCGTGTGATGCCCAATACCCCGCTCATGCTCGGCGAAGGCGCGACCGAACTGGTGAAAAACGCGGCTGCTTCGGCGGAACAGCTTGCGGCTGTGCGCGCGCTGTTCGACACCATGGGCGTAACCGTCACTTTTCAGGAAGAAACCATGCTCAACGAAGTGATCCCCTACGCGGGCTCGGCGCCCGCATACATCTATGCTTTTGCCGCCGGCATGGTGAGGAGCGCCGAGGCGCACGGCATTGCTTATGATGACGCCATGAAGCTGTTCTGCCAGACCATGATCGGTTCTGCCAAAATGCTGCTCGCGGGCGAAAAAACACCGGACGAGCTGATCGGCCAGGTGTGCTCGCCCGGCGGGACGACCCTCGAGGCCATCAAAGTGCTCAAGGAACGCGACCTTGCCGGTATGCTGGCCGAAGCGAGCGACAAGTGCATCGCCCGCGCATACGAACTGGGCAAGTGACATATCCTATCCCCGTGGTGGGATACCTTCCTTCGCATTGACAAAAGTTATCATCTGTGTTAAAGTAAAAGCAGAAATCACAGGAATCCTACCCGTAATGAGGTGAAAATATGAAAAAAGATTCTAAGAAGACCAAAATCGGCCTGGGCCTGATGCTGGCGGGCGCGGCAGCCGGCGCCGGGGCGACTGCCATTGCGCTGCTCAAAAAGAAAAAGCGGGAAGAGGTCTATCACGAGGCCGAACTGAAGGCCATGAACGAATTGGACGACCTCATGAACGAATGCGACGGAGAGGGCTGCGCCGATTGCTCGTGTGCCGAGGAGTGCGCGGCAGTGGACGCTCCGGTCGTGGAAACAGAGCCGGAAGAGGAGGAAAGCCTGCCCGAAGACCAGCAGGAGGACGACCTCGACGAAGAGGCGGACGACGAACCGATCCAGGACGTCGAAGCCGAAGACAAACCCGCAGAGTAAACCCATAAACGCCCCTTGGGGGCGGTCATGCCGGAAAAAGTGCTTCCGCAGCCGCTTGCTGCCCAGGCGCTTTTTCTGTCTTTAAAGCGATTTTGAGAAAGGAACCCTTCCATGATCCATTACGAAGGCCGCGTATTCCGGCCGCCGTCCGAAGCCTACAGCCTGATTGTGCAGGCGACTATCGGGTGCAGCCACAACAAATGCACCTTCTGCGATATGTATAAAGAAAAGCAGTTCCGTGTGCGCAAGCTCGAGGAGGTCAAGGCCGACTTCGACGCCGCACGCGCGCAGTACCGCCGCGTGGACCGCATTTTCCTCGCGGACGGCGACGCGCTCATGTGCCGCCCGGAGCACATGGCGGAAATCCTGCGGTACATCAAAAAGCTGTTTCCCGAATGCGAGCGTGTCACCAGCTATGGTTCGCCCGCGTCGATCCTGTGCAAAAAGCCGGAGGATCTGCGCCTGCTGCACGAGCTGGGCCTTGAAATGATCTATCTCGGCCTCGAATCCGGTTCCGATGAAGTGTTGCGGCGGGTGAACAAAGGCGAAACCGCGGACGAAATTGTCCACGCGGGGCAGATGGTCAAGGAAGCGGGCATGAAGCTCAGCGTCACCTGCATTGCAGGGCTGGGCTCGCTCGAACTGTCCGAGGAGCACGCCGCCAAGACGGCCGAAGCGCTCTCACGCATGAAGCCCGAATACATCGGCCTGCTGACCCTGCTCTTCGAACTGCCCACCCCCCTCATGCGCGACTGGGAAGAAGGCCGGTTCTATCTGATGAACCCGATCGAGATTGCACATGAAACCCTGATCCTTTTGGAGCACATCGATTCCGAGGGCAGCGTATTTCGTGCAAACCATGCCTCCAACTATGTCAACCTCGCCGGTACGCTCAACCGTGACCGCGAGGCCATGTGCAGCCGCCTGCGCGCGGCTCTGGAGGGCAAAGTCAAGTTCCGCAGCGAAGCCTTCCGCGCGCGCTGATCGAATGTTTTCCCGTTCTAAACTACAACTGTCCGCCAGACATGGGCATTTTTATGAGTGCCGCCGCTGTCCGGCGGCTTTTGTTTGTGAATAGTAACGATTTTGTGAATTTCCTGCATATTTTGTGTGAACGGTGTGGCAAACTCCTAGGGAATGTGCTACAATGATTTCAGTTCGTTTCGTTAAGGTTTCTGAACAATCCCTTAACGCCGCCCTCGTCTTTTCTTGGAGGCATCTTTTTCGATGGATTCTGTTTCCCATACCCGTGTGGCCAACCTTTTGCTGGCCTATGTTGAAGACACCTGCGGCGTGACCTTTGATGGCAGCGCCTTTCGTTATGGCAACCTGAAGCCCGATTTGACCGGCACCTACCTGACGAAGCGCCATTATCCCTCGATCATGTATGATGAGGTGATGGACAAAATCCGCCGCTTTGTCGATACTTACACCATCGAGCAGGTGAACGGCCGCGATCTTTCGGTTGATCTCGGCGAAATTTGCCACTATCTGACCGACTTCTTCTGCTATCCGCACAACGACGATATTTATGACCACAATCTGCTCGCGCATTACATCTATGAAAAGCGCATTGCGCTGGGCATCCGCCGCCGCCTGACCGAGCAGGATTTTAGCCGCTGGGTTGCGCCCGTGCTGCCGCCCTTTACGCTGGACGCGCTCATGAACCGCATTGAGTCCATGCACGACCGCTACAAGAACGAAACCGCGCGCCACTGCATTGACAACGACCTGGTCTATATCTGCCAGGTCTGTGCGACGCTGGTTCTATCCATGATCAACATCTGTTACGCACCCGCTGTTGCTTCCAACCAGGCGGCCGTCACTGCGTAACCACGGTTTTCGTCATCCGAAACCATCCGCTTTCCGGATGGTTTTTTTGTTTGCGTTCCACGTACCCACGTATTATAATGGTGCATGGCGGGAATGTTACCCGCCGCATACTACACACGATCTGGAGCTTCTTATGAGAAAATTTCCCCGCATATTCTGCGCGCTGCTGCTGGCGTCCCTGCTGTCCGGCTGCGGCGCAGCCACCGGCGTTTCCGACAATTTTTTTGCCATGGATACTTTCATGTCCCTGACGGTCTGGGACAAAAGCGAAGCGCAAGCACAGGCGGCTGTCTCCGCGGCGGAGCAACGCATTAACGGCCTGAGCAATACCCTTTCCCGCCAGGTATCCTCCAGCCCTCTTGCGCAGCTCAACGCCGCGGGCGGAAAAGCGGTCACGCTGGACGGCGATACTTACACAGCGCTCAGCAAAGCGGTCGCGTATGCCGAACTGACCGACGGCGCGTTTGATCCCACGACCGCCCCCCTGTCCGACCTGTGGGGCATCGGTACCGGCCATGCGGCTGTGCCAGACGCCGAGGCGCTTGACGAGGCGCTCGTCGCGGTCGGCTATCAAAACATTGAGCTTTTAGGAGACAACCGGGCGCGTCTGAAAAACGGCGCACAGGTCGATCTTGGAGGCATTGGCAAGGGATATGCCACGGACGCGGTTGCACAGATGCAGGGCGGCGGCGCCATGCTCGCGACGCTGGGCGGCAACATCGGGGCGTATGGGGAAAACCCGAACGCGGGGGACGGCCGCTGGACCATCGGCCTTGCCGATCCGGACAACAGCGCCGCATATATTGCCACCGTTTCGGTCTCCGATCAGTCGGTGGTCACTTCCGGGGATTATGAGCGCTATTTTGAGCAGAACGGTGTGCGCTACCACCACATCTTTGATCCCAAAACCGGTTATCCGGCAAAGAATGAGCTGCGCGCGGTGACTGTAGTGGACGCAGAGTCCACCCGCGCGGACGCAATGACAACCGCGCTGTTTGTCATGGGTCTGGACAAAGGGCTGGCGTTTTGCGCGGAAGAGGGCATTGACGCGGCGTTTATCACTTCGGATCATAAAATCTATGTGACCGATGGGCTGAAAGGCCGCTTAACGCTGGCCAAGGGGGTGGATTATGAAATTGTCGGGTAGATATGGCCTCAAAAAAGGCGATTTCGCGATCATTATTCTGGTGCTGGCGCTTGCGGCCGCGGTATTCGCGCCCTTCGCGCTCGCCCCCTCGCGCAGCCTGACCTGCGAAATTGAGCAGGACGGCGAGCTGGTCAAGCGCGTCCGGCTGGGCGCGGGCTATCACGATACGGTCACCATTCACGGACAAACCGTGACCAATGTCATTCAGATTGAAGAGGACTGCGTGTACTTTGCAGAATCCGACTGCCCGGATCAGGTCTGTGTGCGCAGCGGCAAACTTACACGCGCCGGGCAGATTGCGGTCTGCCTGCCCAACCGCGTTATCGTACGGCTCGTGGGTGCGCAGAGCGACATCGACGCCATTGCAACCTGAGGAGAGACAGCTATGAAAAAAATTGCGCAGGGCGGCCTGCTGGTCGCTGTCGCACTCGTGCTTTCGCTTATTGAAAAAATGTTTCCCCTGCAGGCCGTGGTTCCGATTCCAGGCATCAAGCTCGGCCTTGCGAACGTGGTCACGTTATTCGCCCTGACTGTGCTCGGCACACGTCAGGCGGTGGTCATTGTCCTGTGCCGCGTGACGCTCGCAGCGATCTTTATGGGCAGTATCACCGGCTTTTTGTTTTCGCTGTCCGGCGGCCTGCTCGCGCTGTTTGCCATGCGTGTTCTGCTTGTACGGGAAGGCGCGTGGTTTTCTCTCGTCGGCGTATCGATCGGCGGCGCGGCGGCGCACAATATCGGCCAGATCTGCGCGGCCATGCTGACGCTTGGCACCGTGGACGTGGCCGGCTATTTGCCGCTGCTGTTGCTCAGCGCCATCCCCATGGGTTTTGTCACCGGCCTGACGGCATCGGCCGTACTCGGTCATTTGAAAAAAATTCAATTTTAAACCTGCATGAAACCCGGATTTCCTTCAAATACTAATCGCAAATCAAAGGAGGTAATCTCGGATATGAAACGACTTTTTTCCATGACGCTTGCGCTGATGCTGACGCTGTCGCTGATGGCCGGCTGCACCAATGATGACAAGAATACAAACGGCGCGGACGGCACAAACGGCACGGTCACCGACACGAACGGTACCAACGGCACAAACGGCACCAACGGCACCAACAACACCGGCAATGCGGGCACAAACGACAACGCAACCGACGGCTATACCAACGCCGGAAACAATGGCGGCAATGTTGTCGACGATCTGGTGGATGATTTGGATCCGGGCGCAAACGCGAATGACAACGGCGCCGCGAACAACAATACGGTAACGGGCGACAACGGCGCTGCCGGCAACGGCACCACCGGCACCACCGGCAACGGCACGACGGACAACAATGCATCGAAGAATACGGATACTGCTCCGAACACCACCCGATAAGCGGCCAAAAGCCACGGTTTTAAAAACCGTGGCTTTTGATTTTAAAGCTCGTTTACCAGTTTTTTGAATGTGTCGCCGCGCTCCATAAAATTTTGAAAGCAATCAAATGACGCACTTGCTGGGCTCATAATCACAACATCGCCCTCCCGCGCCACGCTGTACGCGGCGCGTACCGCAGCGGCAAGGTTGGGCACATCGATGATCTCCGGCTTTTCCGCACACGGCGCCTGCTCGACGCAAGCGCGGATTTTCACAGCGGTATCGCCGGTCAGGATCAGCTTGCCAACATGTTCGCAGATCGGCTCGCCCAGCACATCATACGGGATGTGCTTGTCATAACCGCCGGCAATCAGGATCAGCTTCTGCCGGAAGGAGTTCAGTCCCGCGATAGTGCGCGTGGGGCTGGATGCAATGGAGTCATTGTAATACCGGACGCCCTCGAACTCGCGCACGAACTCAATGCGGTGTTCCACGCCGCCGAAGGTCTCTGCAACCTCAATGATGTCGCTGTCCTTACATCGCCCCTGCACAATTGCAGCCGCCATCATAACATTGGAAATATTGTGCGCGCCTGGGATACGGATGCGGTCTGCGGGCATAAGTTCTCGGGATACGCCGTTCTCCGCGATGCAAATCACGCCGTCTTTCAGATATACGCCGTTTTCGGGCACGCCCTGCTTGGTGCAGCCCCAAATCACGCTCTCCGGGTTCAGCGCCAGTTCCTGCGTGACCGGATCGTCCAGATTGACGACCAGGCGGCCGCCTGGTTTTTGATGGGTATAAATCGCGGTTTTTGCCTGCACATACTCCGCGAAATCCTTGTGATAATCCAGATGGTTCGGCGTCAGGTTGGTGATGGCTGCGACCGATGGGCTAAACTGCATGCCCATGAGCTGAAAGCTGGATAATTCGACGATTGCAAGGTCATCGGGCCGAATGGTTTTCACTTCCGGCAGCAACGGCTTCCCGATATTGCCGCCCAAATGGCAGGTATAACCCGCATGCTTCAAGAATTCACAGGCCAGCGTCGTGGTGGTCGTTTTTCCGTCCGATCCCGTGATGCCAATGATCGGGCACGGGCAGACTGCGAAAAACAGTTCCATTTCGCTCGTCACCACGCCGCCGCGTGCGCGCACCTCTGTCAGCGCCGGATGCGCCGGATGCAGGCCCGGCGTGCGGAATACAATATCCTCCGTCAAGTAGTCCAGATAATCCTGCCCAAGGCTGAACGATACGCCCAGGGCCGCCAGTTCGGTGTAGCGCTCCCCCAGGGCGTCGGCCTCTTTTTTATCATGTACGGTAACCGGCAGCCCGGCTTCCCGCAACAGGGCAATTAGCGGGGTATTGCTCACACCCGCGCCGATGACCGCAATCCGCTTGCCGCGGATACCTTCCAAATATTTTTGCAACGCTGTCATATGCCAGCAGCCTCCTATCCATTCCCTATTCTCTATCCTGATTTATTTTACACGCTCCGCGCGGTAATTTCAAGGCGAATCTGGACAAAACAGTCAAATCGTGCTATCCTATAGAAAATATTGTGCAATTGAGGTGTTTTCCGTGTCCCATTCGTATCAGATCGTTCAGCCCTCCACCTGGCCGCGCGCCATGCATTGCTCGATTTTCCGGCAGTATGCGCAGCCCATGTACAGTGTGAGTTTTGATTTGGATATTACGGCTTTCCTGCCATGGATCCGCCAAAACAGCTGGCCTTTTACGCCCGCCATGGTCTATGCCGTGACCCGGTGCGCCAATCTGGTCGAAGCGTTCCGCTATCGCTTCGTGGACGGTGAAATCGCCCTGTATGACAAGATTGATACCTCGTTTACTTATATTGATCCGGGTAAGGAGCTGTTCAAGGTTGTAAACGTCCCCATGCAGGACAGCATGGCCGATTATGTCCGGCTGGCGACCGCGACCATCGATGCGCAGGATGTTTATTTTACCGGCCCAATGGGGAATGATATTTATCAGTTTTCTGCCTTCCCTTGGGTATCGTTTACCCATATTTCGCACACAGATTCGGGAAAAAAAGACAACGCAACCCCGCTGTTTGACTGGGGAAAGTTTTATGAGCGGGATGGGCGGGTACTGCTGCCCTTCTCGGTGCAGGTACATCATTCATTCGTGGACGGGATACATATCGGGCAATTTGCCGAAATTCTACAGAACTATTTAAATGCGCCTTCTTAAACCACAGTTTTTGTGCTGAAGGATTTGACGAATGTGCCGAAAATTGATATAATACCATTTGTGAGTAATCCAGACAATCGCGTGCCGGCCTAGACCGGTATGAGGAAAGTCCGGGCTGCGCAGGGCAAGGATAGCAGATAACGTCTGCCGGGGGCGACCCTAGGAATAGTGCAACAGAGATATACCGCCTCGACGAGGTAAGGGTGGAAAGGCGAGGTAAGAGCTCACCACGCCCCATGGTAACATGGGGGGTCTGTAAACTCTATCCGCAGCAACGTCAACCGGGACTATGGGCGGCCCGTCCGTCCCAACCGACGGCTTGAGACGTGTGGCGACACGCATCCCAGATAGATGATTGTCAAATACAGAACCCGGCTTACAGGATTGCTCACACCATCTTTAAATCAATACCACGCCCGAAAGGACGTGGTATGAATAACAACCCTATAAGGGTAGA
>URFQ01000042.1 GCA_900547195.1 uncultured Butyricicoccus sp. | reverse complement strand
ACTTCCCCTGCTCGCAGTGCGCGATGTAGAGCGTTCCAAAAAATTTTACTGTGAACTTTTTGACCAGCAAGTTGTGCTCGATTTTGGCGCAAACGTGACCTTTTCCGGAGGCTTTGCCATCCAGCAGGATTTTGATCGTCTGCTGGATTTCGACGAATCGGAAATCGTCTGGCAATCCAAAAACATGGAGTTATACTTCGAAACTGAGAATTTGGATGAATTTCTTGAAAAGCTGACCGGTTTCCCGCAGGTCAAGCTGGTTCATCCGCCCAAGAAATACGACTGGGAGCAGCGCGTGGCGCGTATTTTCGATCCGGACGGACATATTATTGAGATTGGCGAATCCATGGCGTTTGTGGCGCGCCGCCTGCTCACCGAGGGCAAGACACCGGAGGAAACCGCCTCCATCACGCAGTATCCATTGGAATTTGTGAACGCAGCAGCCAATCACAAAATTCTATAACACAAGAGGATTTCATGTCTATTTTTGACGTTTTTGCAAAACTGGAACAAGAAAAAGCCGCAAAACAGGCAGATGCCGGCCCAATTGAATGGCTGGTCGTCGGTCTTGGCAACCCGGGCAGCAAATATGCGGAAACCCGCCATAACGCGGGCTTCCGTGCGCTGGATGCCTATTGCGCCAAATCAGGCCAGAAGATGGACAAAATGAAATTTAAATCCCTGATTGGCGAGGGGCAGTTCGGCGGGGCACGTGTCCTGTTTATGAAGCCGCAGACATTTATGAACCTTTCTGGCGAGGCAGTGCGCGACGCAGCCGCCTTTTACAAGCTCGATCCCAGCCACATCCTTGTGCTGTCCGACGATATTTCGCTCGATGTGGGACGGATCCGCGTGCGTGCCAAAGGCTCGGCGGGCGGCCAGAACGGCCTAAAAAATATCATCTATCATTTGAATTCCGATCAGTTTCCGCGCGTAAAAATCGGCGTAGGCGCCAAACCCCATCCAGGCTACGATCTCGCGGACTGGGTACTCTCCCGGTTTACAGCAGACGAGCAGGAAGCCATCGACGCGGCAGTTGCACGCGCCATGCAGGCGGCTGAAGCAATCATCCTCAGCGGCGCGGCCCAAGCTGCACAAAAATTCAACGGCAAAGCATAAAAAGCATAAAAAACCTGAATATTGTTTGTGCTAAAACGGTGTAGTTGTTAACTATGCCGTTTTTTTCTTTGGGCTTCGTGTCTGCAAGTCCCCTCAAGCGCTTCTTTGATCTCATCCGGACAAAATCCATGGACTGCGCCCGCACCATTGTTGCAAATATCTATCGCCTGATATCGTTTCCCGTCTACCTGCTTCCGGCCATAGACTATGCTCTTTCCGATAAAACCATGATCCGTACAACGTCTCCACCATTTCATGAAAGCGGTTTCAATTTACCGCCGCATCCATCTTTCGCAGAAGATGGATGCGGCGCCGATTTGTCCATTCCTACCAGTTTAATCGCGTCCCGATTCATTTTGCTGTCAAAACGTGAAAAAGCCCAACCGTAGCTGGACTTTTTGGACAGGCTGAGCGGCGGACCGAAGTCCGCCGCTCCCCAAGAAGAAAGAAGAGATTGGCCCTTTGAGGGAAAGGAACCGGATGTTAGCGATAAAGAGCACCAAAGTGCGCACAGGCGCGGACATCGGCAGATTCCAAATCGGTGGTGCCGTAAGCCGCCCATGCATGCGGCCGGAACAGCGTCTCCACGTTGTGCATGGTGACCGGAATACGCAGCATGGATGCCAGCGTGATGAGATCGGCGCCGACATGGCCGTGCACGGTAACACCGTGATTCGCGCCCCAGTTCGCCATAACACTGTACACATCCGTGAATGCACCCTTTCCGGTCAGACTCGGTACGAACCAGGTGGTCGGCCAGGTACGGTCGTTGCGGTCGTCCAGCGTCCGGTGCATCTCATCGGGCAGCACAACGGTGTTGCCCTCGGCAATCTGCAATACCGGGCCGACGCCTTCCACGATGTTCAGGCGCAGCAAGGTAACCGGCATTTCTGCGGCCGTCCTAAAGTGGCTGGAAAAGCCGCCGCCGCGGAAGTATTGATAGTTCGCGCGACACCAATCGGTAGCGGCGGCGCAGGCTTCAATATCCGCCTTCTCCATCGCGTACCATTCCTTCATGCAGGGGGTGCCGTCCGCAGCGCGCGCCGCGCCCGTGCCATCCAGTGCAGTTGCGCCCGAGTTGATGAGGTGAATGAAGCCTCCTGCGGCAGTGCCGGTCGGGCTGGCTCCGGTCACGCGCTGCACCGCGTCGGGCGACCAATAGGTGCGCACATCGTGGAAGCAGGGGGCCTTGTTGGTGACCAGCGTGGCAAGCAGCATGGAAACCCCGTTGAGCGTATCGTTTTCGGTGGCAAAAGCGGTAGGCGCCTTTTTGCCGTTCCAGTCAAAGGTGGAAGCCAGCATCGCTTCCATAAAGTCGCCGTTGGGCAGCCAGTCGGTCCAGTTTCGCTGTCCCTGAAAGCCGCCCGCAACCGCGTTTTTGCCGAGCGCTTCCTCATGCCAGCCCATTTCATCCAGCTTGGGGTTGCCGTAGAGGATGTCGCGGGCAACGAGGGTCATTTTGACGACAAATTCCCAGTCCCTTTCAGGCGGAACCACCTTGGAACGGGTAATGACCTCGCTAAGATCCTTGCCGGCATTGCAGTCAAAGCCCTCCTTGCAGTGGGCCTTGACCCATGCAAGTGCCTTGTCGTACTCCGCGTGGTCGTAAATCTCCAATGTGATGCGGCGCAACAACTCGGTCATATCCACCCACTCCGGGCGGATACCGAGGTATTTCTGGAAGAAAGACATATCGCAGTAAGAACCCATGATGCCCATAGCGACGCCGCCGAGGTTGACATAGGATTTGCCGCGCATCCAGCCGACTGCGACCGCACCGCGCGCGAAACGCACAATTTTTTCTGAAACATCGGCAGGAACCGAGGGATCGTCCAGATCCTGCACATCGTGACCGTAGATTGAGAAGGCGGGCAGCCCCTTCTGTGCATACGCCGCCATGACTGCGGCGAGATAGACCGCGCCCGGGCGTTCGGTGCCGTTAAAGCCCCAGACCGCCTTGATGGTCAGCGGATCAAGATCCATGGTCTCGGTGCCATAGCACCAACAAGGGGTGACAGTCAGGGTGGCGCAGACATTTTCGGCGCTGAACTTTGCCGCGCATGCAGCGGCCTCCGCGCCGCCGCCGATGGTCGAGTCCGCAATGACGCACTGCACGGGCGTGCCGTCTGGATAACGCAGTGTCCGCTCGATGAGCGCGGCTGCCGCCTTCGCCATGTTCATGGTCTGGATTTCCAAGCTCTCTCTTATGCCGCCCCAGCGGCCGTCAATGGTGGGTCGGATGCCGATTTTCGGATAACGATTCATAAAATGTCACGCCTTTCTGTTCGGATAATAGGTTTGGATGGATTCCTGGGCGGCGAGCAGCCGCTGCGCTTGGGCCAGATTGGAAACCGCGCCGAGCGCGAGGAGCTGTGCCGCAATATTACCGAGCACAGTTGCTTCGATCGGGCCGGTCACAACCATGCAGCCGGTACGGTCGGCGGTCAGCTGCGGGAGCAATGCGCCGCGCGCGCCGCCGCCGATCAGCGAAATGCTGTTGATATGGCGACCGGTGCACGCTTGGATCTGCGCGAGCGTACGCGCGTAAGTGTCCGCAAGGCTTTCGTAAATACAGCGCACGATGTCGCCCGGGGTATCGGGAACGGGATCGCCATGTGCGGCGCACTGCGCGCGAATGCGTTGCGGAACATCGCCGGGCTGTGCCAGGTTCGCCGCCTGGGTATCGATGCGGGCGGTGGTATGGGAGGCGGCCGCCTGCGCTTCCAGTGCGGCGAAGGACAGCTTCAGCCCTTCCCGCTGCCACTGGCGGCGGGATTCCTGTACCAGCCAAAGTCCGGTCAGGTTGGTCAGCAGCGTGATTGCGCCTCCGTAACCGCCCTCGTTGGAAAGGGCACTCTGCCGCGCCTGTTCGGTGAGCACCGGCGCGTTAAGCACCGTGCCGAGCAGCGACCATGTGCCGCAGCTGAGAAACGCGGCGTCCTGCGCAGTGCGGGCGGCGGCCACCGCGCTGGCGGTGTCATGCCCGGCGACCGCGATAATCGGAACGGGGGGCAGTCCGCTTTGTTTGCACAACGCAGGCAGCAGGGTGCCGCGGATGCTGCCGGCCGGCATCACCGGCGGCAGGATCGCGCGCGGCACATCAAAGGCAGCGCAAATCTCGTCCGACCAGTCTTTCGTATGGCAGTCGAGCAGGCCGGTGGTTGAGGCGATGGAATACTCCGCGCCGGCCTGACCGGTCAGTAGGTAAGCGAACAGATCCGGCATGAGCAGCAGGGTCTTGGCCTGTTCCAGCAGGGCGGGACGCTGCCGGGTGAGCGAAAACAGCTGGAAAACGGTGTTGATCTCCATCGACGGAATACCGGTGCGATCATACAGCTGCGCGGCGGACATGCGTGTGAGCGCGGTATCAAGGATGCCTGCCGTGCGGGCGTCGCGATAGTGCACCGGCGGCTCCAGCAGAGCGCCGTCCGCACCGAGCAGACCGAAATCCACGCCCCACGTGTCAATGCCGATGGCGTCCACTCCGCCCGCCTGCGCCGCCCGGCGCAGCGATACGCAGACTTCGCGGAACAGCGCATCAATGTTCCAGTGCAGGCGGCCGTCGATCTCGATGGGGATGTTTTCCCAGCGGTGCAGTTCGGTGACGGTCAGCGTCTCGCCGTCCATGACCGCACGCATGGCGCGTGCGCTGGATGCGCCAAAATCAAGAGCAAGCACACGCTTTTCCATATCAGATGCCCTCGCCTTCCGCGGTGTATTTTTTGTAGCCGGGGTGCTTGCCGGTTACGCCGTAGTACTCGCGCAGGGCGATTAGCTTATCGATATTTTCGCGGGAAATATCATGGCTGCCGCCCAAAATGACCGCATTGATCGTAATTTTGGCCCACAGTTCGAGCGATTCCATGCGATAGAAAGCGGTGATGGGGTCGGCGCCGACCGCAAGCGCGCCGTGGTTCTCGAGCAGCATCACATCATGCTCGGCAAGATAGGGCGCAATCGCCTCGGGTACCTCGTAGGTCGACGGTGTGCCGTAGGGGGTGAGCGGCACCGAGCCGATTGCCGCGACATCTTCAATCATGTTGTACATATCCATGGGCTTATGGGCCACGGCAAAGCCGGTCGCCCCCGGCGGATGAGCGTGGATGACCGCGCCGACGTCCGGACGCTCGGCGTAACAGCGCAAATGCATCTTGATCTCGCTGGAGGGGCGAAGCCCCTCCTGTGCTTCCACAATTTCGCCGCGTCCGTTGATGAGCAACAGCTTTTCCGGCGTGATGAACGCTTTGCTCATGCCGGTCGGCGTGGCAAGGAACCGGTCGTCCCCCAGTTTTACGCTGACATTGCCGTCGTTTGCCGCGACCCAGCCAAGCTGCCACATTTTGTAACAAATGTCACAGATCTGCGCACGGATCTCTGTATTTTTCATAAGAAAAACCTCCTTGTAATCAGGCGAGCCGGAATGCGGCGGTGCAGCGAGCGGGGTCGTGTGCCGAAACAGTGACAATCAGTCCGTCCGCGCTGTCGGTGCAGGCAAACTGTGTTGCCGGATCGAGTGCGGCGAGGGCGCCGTGCAGACCGCGCAGCGTAACCGTGGTGTCGCCCGCGGGAAGATGATCGAGCAGCACATATAACGCATCGTTTTTGGCGGTATAGTGTATATCGATGCCGCTGCCGGTTGTTTCGGACAGCCGGTCGGCGCAGCGGGTGCTGTAAATGGCTTCGCCGTTAGTACGCAGCCATGCGCCGAGTGCGCGCAGCCGGTCGACCTGCGCGGGCGGGATGGTTCCGTCCGCCATTGGGCCGATGTTGATGAGCAGGTTGCCTCCATTGGCGACCGTGCCGGCCAACAGGCTGACCAGCTCCGCGCTGGAGAGCAAATGGCTGTCGTTTTCCACTGCGTTGTAGCCAAAGGACAGTCCCATGCCGCGGCACATTTCCCACTTTTGCTCGCGGGTGACCTGTCCAGACTTGTACTCGAGCGAAGCAAAATCGCGGACGAGACCGTTCCAACGGTCGTCAATGACGCCTTCGGGCACGGTGTTGTAGTAGTGTGCGAGCAGATGGGGCAGCATGTCCTCGCCGCGCTTGGGCCAGCCGATGTCGTTCCAGAGTACGCTGGGTTGGTAGCGGTCGATCAGCTCCATGACCTGCTTGTAGGCATAGTCCGCGTACTCATAGGTCGGGCAGGCGTTTGTAAAGTTCTGTGCGTCGTGGAAGATGGGGTCGTGCGCGAAGCGCCAGTCGATAATGCCCGAATAGTACGCGCCCATCTTCATGCCCTCGGCGCGCACGGCGCGTGTCAGCTCGCCCATGATGTCGCGCCGCGGGCCGAGGGCCATGGTTGTGTAATCGGTGTGGCGGCTGGGAAACAGGCACAGCCCGTCATGGTGCTTGGTAGTCAGCACAACATAGCCTGCGCCCGCCTCCCTGAACAGAGACGCCCACGCTGCGGGATCCCAGTGCTCGGCCTTCCACATATGAGAAAAGTTTTCATAGGGAAAATCTTCGCCCCACACCTCCTTGTGATGCTCCCACGTCGGACCGCGGCGCACATTGATCGAGTTGAAATACCACTCGGCATAAGGATTGTTGCAGTACCAGGTTTCGTCGCAGTCTATCTCGCCCAACTCGCAGGTAGGCGGCGCCCACGCGGGCACCGAATAGGCGCCCCAATGAATGAAGATGCCAAGCTTGCAGTCGTCATACCAAGAAGGGACGGTGTGACTGCGCACCGACTCCCAGGTTGCGTCGTAGCGGTTTTCCATGTTGTCTCCTCAGGGCTCAGCCCTTGACCGCGCCAGCTGTCATACCGGCAATGATGTACTTTTGTGCGAACAGATACAGCAGGATGACCGGCAGCGAGACAAGCACCATGTCGGCGCAGACCAGATTCCAGCTGCGGTTGAACGTGCCGTAGAAGCTGTAAATCGACATAGGCAGCGTGTATTTGGACGAGGTGTTGAGCAGATACATGGGGTACTGGAAGTCGTTCCACACCCACATGAAGTTCAGGATGCCGGTGGTGGCCGTAACCGGCTTGAGCAGCGGCATGATAATGCGGATAAACAGCGAGAAGCCGGTACAGCCGTCGATGACCGCAGCTTCATCCAGCTCGCGCGGGATGCCGACAATGAAGCTGGAAAACAGCATCGAGGTGAAGGGCAGATAAATTGCCGCATAGATGAGCACGAGCGAGGTGCGCGTGCCGTAAATGCCCATCAGCTTGAGCATCTGCACGGTCGGCAGCGCGGCAAACGGCGCAATGATGCCGAACGTCAGAAATTTGGAGATAAAGCGGTTAAACCGGTTGCGGCGGCGCACGACGATGTAGCTGAGCATAGAAGCAAACAGCAAAATCAGGATGACCGAGAACACGGTAATATAGGTGCTGTTGAGTAATGACTGGAATATCTTTCCTTTTTCCCAAACCTCGGCGTAGTTGGAAAACATCCACGCAGTGGGCGGCTTGATGGACAGAATGTTGGACTCGCCATAGGCCTTGAACGAGGTCATCAATACCATGCCGAGCGGATAAATGATGACCAGACTGAACAGCCACAGCAGAACCTCGAGCAGAATATTTACACTTTTCTTCTCATGCATCAGTCGATATCCTCCCATCTGGAGCTAAACTTCTGGTACGCCACCGCCGCAAGGATCAAAAGGATTGTGAACACGAAGTTAACGGCGACCGACTGGGCGAAGCGTCCCTTGGACATTTCGTTCATAATAAGCGTGCCAAAGGTTTCGGTGTCGTGCCCCGGGCCGCCCTGCGTCAGAACATAAACTAGATCAAACATTTTCAGACCATAAATGAGCGAGAACAGGATATTGACGTTGACCGACGGCATGATGAGCGGCAGGATGATGGATTTGAAACGCACCCAGCCGGTTGCGCCGTCCACCATGGCAGCTTCCATATAATCGCTCGAAATGGATTGCAGACCGGCAAGTGTGATGACCATCGCGTAACCGAGTGAGCGCCAGATTTCGGCAAGGTTGATCGTGACCAGCGCCGGGATGCGCAGACCAAGCCACTGCTGCGTCCATTCCTCCAGCTTGAGCGCGATAAGCGCCTGATTGATTACGCCGGTGTGGTAGTCGAACAGCGCCGAAAAGATCAGGCCGACGATGAGCGCTGAAAAGATTGCAGGGATAAAATAGATGGTGCGCAGAACATTGGTGCTCTTGAGCTTGCGGTTGAGCGCCAGAGCAAAGACAAAGCCGAGAATGGTTACGCCGACTGTTTTGACGATGGCGAAGATCATGGTGTTGACAAATGCGGTGGTCAGCGAACGGTTGCTGAGCACCTCCATAAAGTTCTTCAAGCCGACAAAGCTGAGGTCTGTGGTGTACTGGTTCCAGTCGGTGAAGGCATAGAAATAGCCAACCGTGGAAGGCAGCACAAAAAAAACCAGAAAAACAGCCAGCGGAAGAATCAACATATAAGAGGGATATACCTTTTTCAGATTCATAAATATTCCTTCCTTTAAGAATGCGAGGGCAAAAGGCCCTCGCATTCCGCAGCACTATTAAAGATCGGATGCGGTTAAAAACCTTCCGCCTGCTGAGCCTGCGCGATGGCGATGCGGTCGCGATCCATGTTCTCCAGCGCCTGATCCACCGATACGGTACCGAGCATCGCTTCCTGGATGCACTTTGAGGTCTCGCTCTGGGTGAAGCCGATGACATTCCCCCAGGTGCTGGATGCACGGTGTGCGCGCTCAAAGACACCGTTTTCAGTGCACTCCTGATACTGCGGGGTTGAGATGTTGGTGGTCTGCCCCTTGAATACAGGCGCCGTGTTGACGCCGTCGAAGATCACGTTGTAGTTTTCCGGATCCGCCATGAAGTTAATGAAGTCAATGGCGGCCTGCGCGTTTTCGCTGTTCTTGTTGGCAAGCAGCAGAGAGGTGTTCGGGCCTTCGATGGTGCCCTGCTCACAGGTGCCCATGAACGCCGGCATCAGGCCGAACTTGTCCGCTTCACCCGGGTACTTCTTGTCAAAGTCGGTATACAGCCAGGTGTCCCATGTGAACATCATCGCATATTCGCCGGAACCGAGTGCGTCCATACCGTAATCCCAGGAGTTCGCGGCAAAGTTCTCGCCCAAATAGCCCTTCTGCGCCATGTCCACGTACCACTGCACCATGGACTGCATCTCCGGCAGATCGGCGTACTTAATTTGATTGGTGTTGATCTTTTCCAGGGTGTCCTTGTTCTCAAAGATGGGATCCATGGCAACCTGCTGCAGGATTGGCCAAACATCCTTAAAGCCGATGTACAGCGGGTTGATGCCATCCGCCTTGAGGGCGGCGCAGACGTCCATAAACTCTTCCTGCGTGGTGGGCACACGCAGACCTTTCTCCGCGAAGATGTCTTTGTTATAGACAAAGCCGGTTGCAGAAGCTTCCCACAGCGGCAGGCCCCAGATTTTGCCGTTCCATTCCGCCTGATCAAGGACCGTGTCCTCGATGTCGGAGACCCAAGCGGCATCCGAGAAGTCTACGAAATTCTTTTCGGGATTATACGCTTTGAGCGTCTGGTTGCCGAAGCACATAAACACGTCCGGAATGTCGCCAGTGTTGAACTTGGTCAGCGAGACCTGCTCGAAGTTTTCCCCCGGGATGCCCTGCAGGTCCAGCTTGTTGCCGGTCTTCTCCTCATACAGCGCAAACGCTTTTTCCATGTAGGGGCGGCCCATATCGCCCGAGTTGCCCATGACGACCAGCGTGACCGTCTTGTCTCCGTCCGCCGCGCTGCCGCCGCCGCAGCCCGCCAAAGTGGTGGCAGCCAGAACCGCGCTTAATGTCAGCGCACAGATTTTTTTCAGTTTCATTTCTCTTTCCTCCTTGATGCTTGGTGCCTTTTGTCTGGATTCCTCTTGTTTTCCCGCAAGCGGTTCTCATTTGTGTATGCTTAGTATAGTGGTTTTTACGGCGTTGGAAAATGGAGAATCGGAAGAAGCATATGGAGAATTCACGGAAAATGTCCAACTGCTTTGTGCGTTTTTGTCAGAAATGCAATAAATCGCTTGAATGGTTTTGTGTGATATGATATACTCGAAAAAAATCAACGGGCTAGGCGGATGAAATATGTTTAAAAAAATGCGCTTTCAGACCAAGCTGTTCGTTGTCGTTTCGTCGATGATTTCGGTTTTGCTGATTGCTTCAGCGCTGATTGTCAGCCAAATTATGCTCAAGAACACACGCCAGAACTGGGATCTCGCCAACCGGCAGATTTTTCATTCTCTCTCGATGGCGCTGAACAGTCAGATCGAAAGCATGGATGAGATTGCAAAAAGCATCCATGCCTCGGTCGAGCTGAAAAACGTCTATCAGGAGATTCCCGAACATGAGGGGAATTATTTTGACCGGAATCCGCTGGCGCGGGATCGGATGATGAGCACCATCTATACCGCGCTGGGCAGCCGCCCGCTGAATGGGCGGATCGCGGTGGTCTCGCGGTATGGGGATTACGTGTATGTGGATAATCAGACGGGTGACATTGAGCTGAATGTGCACCAGGTTATGGCGCAGGAGACGGTGCGCTGGGGGCTGGAAACCGAGGATTTCCTGCGTGTGTTCCTGCCGGAAACCGATCCGTGGCACACCACGCATGAGCAGCTGCTTACACTGGCGCGCCCGCTGCGCACCAGCTATGAAACGCTGGGCGTGATTCTATACAGCATTCCACTTGATGAGTTAAATGACCTGTGCAAACAATATCTTTCGAATACGGATATATATATCGCGCTGCTTGGGCAAAACCGCAAGATGTTCTACGAGTATTCTTTGGATGCGGCGGCGATTGAGCAGGATGCATGGTATGATGCCGATGCGCTTGCGGCGCGGGATTGGTACGACAAGGGGCACATGCGTGTGATCGTGCAGCCGCTTGCGGGAACCGATGTTTTTCTGGCGCAGGTAACCGGGCTGAACACCCTGCGCCGGCAGATCCGCCGTTTGCAGATGGTGCTGCTGCTTTCATATCTCATCGCGTTTATCGGGGTTTTACTGATGACTCGCTGCATGATATCGCGGCTTGCCGCGCCGCTCAAAGATCTGCGCTGTCAGGTGGACCGAATCTCGCTGGATGGCGAGCTGCTGGTGCAGGAAAATGCTGAAAATAATGAAATTAACGCGCTGAGCAACGCGATATCCGAGATGGTACAGCGTTTTCGGGAGCAGAATGAGCATCTGCTGCTGGCGCGGGAGCGGGATATGCAGTCCAGCCTCAACGCCATGGAGGCTCAGCTCAATTCACATTTTCTCTATAACACGCTGGCGGTCATCGGCGCGGTGGGGCAGATGGAGGGGAGCCGAACTACACCGCGGCTGTGCGCTAAGCTGGCAAGCCTGCTGCGGTATTCAGTAGATTTTAATTTCAAATGCGTAACACTGGGGGACGAGCTCCAAAACGTGCGTGACTATCTGGAAATCATGGGGATGCGCTATGCCGGACAGGTCGATTTCGTGTGGGAGTTGGACGAAACCGCGGAAGCAATCACTGTGCCCAAGCTGATTTTACAGCCCATCGTTGAAAATTGCTTCAAGCACGGATTTGAAAACCACGAGGGCATCAAACGCATCCGCATTATCAGCCGGTGCGACGCGGTGCGCTGGTCGGTCGAGGTGCGCAACAACGGCGTACCGATGACGCCCGAAATTATCGAAGGCATCTGTCAGCGATTCGCGCGGTATCGAGAGGAGCTGGGGTGCGGCCGTCTGGATGCGCGCGCGGTCGGTACAGGCTTCGGGCTGGGCAACACCGTGCTGCGGCTGTATCTGTTTTACAAGGGCGATGAGACGTTCCGCATCGCCACGGAAGGAGAAGAAACGGTTGTAGAAATCGGAGGGATCATCCATGCAAGATGATATTTGTTTTGTACTGGTGGAGGATGAGCCGCTCATTCTCGGGCAGCTGGAATACAGCGTTATCGCCTGCGATCCGCATTTTCGCGTGGCCGGCAAGGCGGGAAATGGGCGCGACGGATTGGCAGAAATTGAGCGTTGTAAGCCCGATGTTGTGATCACAGACATCCAGATGCCGGTGATGTCCGGCTTGGAAATGATTGCAAAGGCGCGGCACAAAGGTTTGGAAAGCCGCTATTTAATTCTGTCCGGATACAGCGAATTCCAATATGCGCGACAGGCGTTGCGGCTGGGCGTAGACGATTATTTGCTCAAGCCGATCGATCCGGATGCGCTTGTGGAAAAGCTGCTGGGATTGGCGCGGGAGATTGAAAACAAACGGGCGGGCGCACTCGTGCGTTATCTGCGCAGCTGGTTCGTACCGGGCATCTCGTCCGAGCAGTGTGGCAGCATGCCGGAGGGAAGCGTGTGCTATTTCATTTTTGCCGATGCGGGCGCGGCGACATCGCGTGCGTACAGTGAGCTGAGTCCGGGCGCGCAGCTCTGGAGGGAAAACACCTTCGACTGGCTGCCGCAGCTGCAAGCACGCTGGGCAGTACGCATTGAGCATTTTGGCGGACGCTACGCGAACGAGCATGTGTTCGCTGTCATTCGCACAGAGGAAGCAACGGACGGTAATCTGCGCACCATGGCGGAGGAAATGCTGCAATTTTGTCAGAGCACGGTGCCGGTCTGTATGATTGTCACCGCTCCCATGCGTAGGCCGGAGGAATTTCAGCAGCAGATGCGCGATGCGGTTGCCTGCCGTATGATGGCATTCCCGTTCGGAGAGGGCGGGATATGGTGCATGGAAACCGATTGCTTCTCGGTGGGAAGCGCTGTGCTGCCGCCGGAATTCTGCGCGCTGGCAGCCCGTTTTATGGAGCAGGCGCATAGCCCTGCCGAGCAGGATCTGGCGCAGCTGGAAAGCTATTGGATGCAGGAAAAACCGTGTCAGGCGGTGCTGCTGCGCCAGTTGGAATATCTTTTGAGTAAGCTCAAGGACGGCGGCTGCGGCACCGATACGCTGACGGCGGAGGAGCTGCTCGCCGACGCCGTCAGCTTTCCCGACATTCTCAAAGAGCTGCGCCTGTTTTTGCGGGCGCCGGTATCGGGAAAAGGCACGGGCGCTTCGGCGCAAATTGGAGAGATCAAGCGTTACATCGACGAAAATTACGATAAGCCTCTGAGTTATCGCGCGCTGTACGAAAAATTCGGGTATAACGAAAAATACATTGCCTACCTGTTCAAAAAAGAGATTGGTATTTCGCCAAGCAAATATATTGTCAGCGTGCGCATCGAAGCTGCCAAGCGGCTGCTTCTGGCGCAACCCGGACTGCGTCAGAAAGAGGTGGCGCAGAAGGTCGGTTTCACCGACCCGCTATATTTCAGCCGCGTGTTCCGGGACTGCGTGGGCGTCAGCCCGAGCCGGTTCGTACAGCTTGAAACAGCAAAATAAACAAAAAGCATTATTGTTTTTTGTGAGGATTCATTGCTTGCAGGATTGTAAAAACAATGATATACTGTGTGCAATGCGAAATAAATTCCCATTTTCCCGTGGAAGCTCATTTGTGTATTGGCTTCATATCTGCGAAAAATGGAGGATTTATCATGGCAAGCATCTCTTTAGAGCATATCAAAAAGGTTTACCCCGGCAATGTTGAGGTTATCAGCGACCTCAATCTTGAAATTCGGGACAAGGAGTTCATCATTCTGGTCGGTCCCTCAGGCTGCGGCAAATCGACCACCCTGCGCATGATTGCGGGGCTGGAGGAAATTTCGGACGGCAAGCTTCTCATCGGAGACCGCGTGGTCAACGATGTTGCCCCCAAGGATCGCGACATCGCAATGGTGTTCCAGAGTTATGCGCTCTATCCGCACATGACGGTCTACAAGAACATGGCGTTTGCGCTGACACTGCGCAAGGTGCCTAAGGACGAGATCGACCGTAAGGTGCACGAAGCCGCAAAGCTTCTGGACATCGAACACTTGCTGAACCGCAAGCCAAAGGCGCTTTCGGGCGGCCAGCGGCAGCGTGTGGCGTTGGGACGCGCGATGGTGCGCAACCCTGCGGTGTTCCTGCTAGACGAACCCCTTTCCAATCTGGATGCCAAGCTGCGTACCCAAATGCGCACGGAAATCAGCAAGCTGCACAAGAAACTCGGCACGACTTTCGTCTATGTCACCCATGACCAGACCGAGGCAATGACAATGGGCGATCGTATCGTGGTCATGAAGGACGGCGTAATGCAGCAGTTCGACACGCCGCAGAACCTGTACAGCAGCCCGTGCAATCTGTTTGTGGCCGGTTTCATCGGTTCACCGCAGATGAACTTTATCGACGCGGTGGTCTCTCGTGAGGGGGACGGTTATGCGGTCGAATTCTGCGGTTTTCGGATTCCGCTTCCGCTGGGCAAGACGATGAACGCCGATATGGCGCCCTATGTGGGCAAGACGGTGATTCTCGGTGTACGTCCGGAGGATTTCCATGTGGAAGAAGCCTTCCTTGATATGTCGAAGGAGAGTGTCCTCTCCGCTGATGTTGAAATTGCAGAGCTGATGGGTGCAGAAATTTATCTGTATCTGCAATGCGGCGACCAGCGTTTGACCGCCCGTGTGCCGTCGCGCACCAAAGCCGGTCGTGGAGACCACATTCGTATCGCACTCGACAGAAATAGATTTCATCTGTTCGATAAGGAAACCGAACAGGTGATCTTTCATTAAGGGCTTTGACCGCAAGGGAAATCACTCCCTTGCGGTTTTCATATTTTGCTGTGTGCTGTGAGGTAGTTATGAATTTTTTTGATCTACTGTATGGAAACAGAGGCATAGGCATCGACAAGGACGCGCCGCCCAAGACCGGCGGGGCGTTGCTTCTCGAAATCGTGCGGCGCGACGGATGGGACGTCTGCAAGCTGTCCGCGCTGTGTTTGCTCACCTGTGTACCAATTGTGACCATTCCCGCTGCGCTGGCAGGCTTTCATACTGCGCTGCTGCGCATCCTGCGCGACGTGCCAGGCGATCCGTGGTCGGATTTCCGGCGGGGCTGGAAGTCGAGCGGCAAGCAGGCCTGTCCGGTGCTGCTGAGTTTTGTGTTGCCGGCCGCGGCGTTGCTGTTCGCCGCGCGCTACTATTCGGCGCTGACAGGGGCGCTGTCCGCGTTGTCGTTCGTCTGCATGGGCCTGCTGTTGATGGTCATGCTCGCCGCAGTTTATGCGTTCCCCATGCTGGTCGCGGTTGAGCTGCGAACCAAAGCATTGATAACAAATTCGTTTTTATTGGCGCTCGCCCGCCCGCATCACGCACTGGCGGGATTAATTGCAGCAGCGGGGATGTTTTTCGCGGCGGGATTTCTGCCCTTGGCACTCTTGCCGCTGTGGGCAATCGCAGCGCTCGCGGTTATCGGCGTAGTGGCAGACTGGGCCGCATGGACGGATATCCAGGCGTTCATCGTACAACAATAAACCGAAAAACTGAAATTGACGAGAAGAGCTCGGGCATTACTGAAAACAAGGGCCTAAAAAATATTCACCACCCCCGATCCTGTGCGGCTTCAGGCGACCGGTTCGCTATGTCATCATGGGTATGGAGCATAACCGCAAATTTGCCTGCGTGGATATGATGGCGAACATTTCCAAGGATCTGACCGCCTCCACCTGCATGGATGCGCTGATCCACGCAAATGTTGCTTTTGTTCGGTCTCATAAGCAGTGGCGGTCCTGTCGAAACACTCCGTAGACAAACACCTTGTTACGCGGTCATTATAAATACGCTTGAACAGTATATTCATGTTTGTATTCTTGTTTGGTCACTTGAACAGTTTTAAAACAGACTCTAAATTCGATCACGGGCCTTATCTGTACAAATAGGGCAGCGCATCTATTTTTTTTATTTTTCTGAAACACAAATACTATTTTCCGCAGATACGAACCGCTTCAACTGCAACACTCCCTCCCCTTGCAATCTCAACCCTGTTAATAAACTTACTTTTTAACAAAGCAATTAAATCATTATTTTTATCTTCTGTTTGGGTGCATTCCAAAAGAACAGCAATTCCATCATAGTCAATAATTGAAACTCCAAACACCTTTGAAATCCTAAACAGTTCCATGATATCTCCTTCAGAGCAATTATTGACTCTAGCAAACAGAATTTCTTTCACATGGATGGGGATATCGGTATAATCTACTAATTTGATCACCTCAACGCTCCTGCTCAATTGCTTTTTTATCTGTTCAAAGGTCTTATCATCGCTTGTCAAACTAACGGTCATCCGTGATATGGTACTGTCCTCGGTAATTCCAACTGTCAGGCTGTCTAAATTGTAAGATTTTCCAGAAAATAGGCCTGAAATGCGGGCGAGTACACCAATTTCATTTTCTACAAATAAACATATCCATCTCTTTTTCATTCCGTGTGTTCCTCACTTTCAAAAATCATATTACTCAAGGAATTCCCCGGCGGAACAATCGGCATAACATTCATTTCTCTGTCTATGATAAACTCAATAATAGTAGGCGTCTTAGTGTTCTGCCTTGCGCTTACAAAAGCCGCTTCTATATCCTCAGCTTTTGTGACACGGATACCTTTTGCCCCATAACTCCCTGCCAACCTGATAAAGTCAGGCGTATACTCCGGGCAACATTTGTCTGGGTGACTACAGCCAATCTCACAACTCCTGCGATACCGCATGCAAGTACTTGAATAATGCCTGTCATAAAACATTTCCTGCCATTGCCGCACATTCCCCAAATACCCATTATTGAATATGCAGATAATAATCGGCAGCTCATAAATCACAGCTGTTGCCATTTCCTGTATGTTCATCTGCATGCCTCCATCGCCTGAAATAGTAAGGACATCTTTTTGTGGATTTCCGAGTTTTGCTCCGATTGCTGCGGGAAAGCCATATCCCATTGTTCCTAAACCGCCTGATGTCAGCATTTGCTTATTCGCATCAATTTCAAGAAATTGTGTTGTCCATAATTGATTTTGACCCACATCAGTTGTAATGATGGCATTGGTAAAAAGCTGATTAATCGTCTCAATAACCATTTGTGGTGTTACATTAACTTTTTTCATGGCAATAGGGTATTCTTTTTTCCAACGACTGATTTCCATCACCCATTCTGATATGTTCAGCGGCTTTGCCTTTTCAAGCAATGCGCATATGGCTTTTTTTGCATCGGCCACGATTGGGATATCGACAACAATATTGCGAGAAATGGATGCCGCTTCAATGTCAATATGAATGATTTTTGCATTTACAGCAAATTCCTCTATTTTTCCTGTTATACGGTCATTAAACCGTGTTCCTATTGAAAACAGGACGTCACATCGGCTGATCGCGCAATTAGCCGCATAACTTCCATGAATGCCTATATTGCCAACATACAGGGCATTGGTTGTGGGGATTGCTCCTTTTCCCATGATTGTCGTAACCACAGGAACGCCTGTCAGCTCTGCAAGCTGTGTCATCTCCTGATTGGCATGGGCTATATTCACTCCGCCGCCTACCAAAAAAACAGGCCTGCGGGCATGATTTAAAGTATCTACTGCTTTGTTGATCTGCCCCATATGTACGGAAGTATTTGGTTTGTAACTTCTGATGGATATTTCTTTCGGGTAAAAATCGCTGCCATAAGCCCTCTGAATGTCCTTGGGCAGATCCACAACAACCACCCCAGGCTTTCCTGTTTTTGCAATATGGAAAGCCTTTTTGATTGTTTCTGCCAAATCCTCTCTCCTTCGCACCGTTACAGCATATTTGCATATACTTCTCGTAATACCAACAATATCAACTTCCTGAAAAGCATCATTTCCGATAAGATGCGTTGGCACTTGCCCTGTGAAGCATACCAGCGGAACGCTATCATAGTTTGCTGTAGCAATCCCTGTGACAAGATTGGTTGCCCCCGGTCCGCTTGTCACAAGGCAGACGCCAACCTTTCCTGTGGAACGGGCATAACCATCCGCCGCATGAATTAACCCTTGTTCATGGCGTGGCAAAATAACATCTATTTCTTTTTCTCCGTAAAGTGCGTGAAATAAGTCAATCGCCTGCCCTCCTGGATAAGCAAACAGCGTTTTAACTTTTTCTTCTTTTAGTGCTTTTACAAATAATTCTGCACCTGTTATATTCACAGCGGCTCCCTCCTTCATGTTTGCATGCGTGTGCTTGCTTGCATATGGCCTATTTTTTTCGGTACCACCATAGGCAGTACCGATTTTTATTATTTTAATCCTTTGACAAACATCTGTACACTGTTTTTTATATATTCGTCTTTTTCAATTTTGGATAAAGCTTTTCCAAAGGATGCACTTAAAAAAGTATATCCGAATGTTGATGAAAAAACTGTCATTGCCAACGCATCAAAATCTGCTTTTGGTATTTTCCCCATTTCATGCATTTTGTTTAAATACTCCGTGAAAGGCGCTAAAAAAGCTTGAGGAACTTTCATAATCAGGGAAGAGGTTTCTTCATATAATTGCGGCGCCCTTAAACCAATAGATAGATTTACAAAATCCGGGGTCATTCTATCCATATACGCCCTCATGAACATCTCAATGTCCGACTGTAAATCCCATTTTACATTTTCAAAAACTTCTGGAGTGACATTTGCCCTCCACTGTGCTTGATTTACACCTTGCAGGACAATATCTTTCTTATTCTTAAACTTGCGAAATAAAGTGCATTCATTTACGCCCGCTACCTTTGCAATTTCTTTTGTGGTAGTAGCAACATATCCTTTTTCCCGGATCAGCGTCATTGCAGCATCTATAATCTTCTGGCTTGCATCCTCCAAGCTATCACCTCCATGCAAGTGAGCGCTTTCATTTTATCATACCGTTTCTCTGATGTCAACAAAGGCAGTCAGCTACTTTTACCTGTTCAGGAAACCTTTGTTATGACATATCACTATACGAAGAGAGCATTGCAAAATAGCTTTTCTCAAAAAACAATGAAATAATTGCAGGCCAGAAATCGCAGATTTCGCGACTTCCGGCCTGCTTTTTAAACTTTTTTTGCAGAGCGTCCGTTTAAAATCTTCTGTTTTGCAACAGCCCCTTTTTGTTAGCCGACGACGCTTGCCACGGTCAACGCAATCATATAAAGGAAAATCGCAGCCATGGGGCCGGAGGTAAAAAAGCTTTTGTATACTTCACGCGGGGTTTTATTGGCGCGGAGGTCACGCACAAGCGGTTTTCCGCCGCTCAGCACCATGAGAAACAGCGTCAGCAAGCCGGCAAGCATCAGCGCACCGTTCACCATCACGCCAAGCGCTTCGTTCACCGCAGCCAGACGGCCAATCAGCTCGACAAACAGGTTGTTAAGCACATGAAGCAGGATGGTCAGACGAATGGAATGCCGCAGCGCCAGATAGCCGAACACCAGCCCAATCACGAGCGCAATTGGCATCTGTACCGCGTTGCCATGCATGAGCGCAAACACCAGCGCGCTCATAAAAATCGCAAACCAGCGGCCATAGCGTTCCAGATACCGCAGCAGCGCTCCCCTGTAAATCACCTCTTCGCAGATTGGAGCAACTGCGATGGAATAAAACAGCATCGATGCCGAGTCGGAAAAGGAAGTTGCCGCATCACTTGCCGCACCAAACGAAAAACCGATGGATTCCAGTACGCCGACAATTGGGGAACAAAGCATGGTCACAAGCATCTGAAGGCCAAGGATCAGCAGAAAATAAAAAACCATCTGTACCGGCCAGATTTTTTCCCCGCGATCGACGATGTGGTTCAGGCGGTCATTTCCCACACCGAGAGCCAGCATGGGAAGCACTCCGGCAATGACCGAAAAAATCACAATATAGCCCTGTATCAGCGACCATGTGCCGCGCAACGGGCTGAACAGGCGCAGCAGCGCCGATCCGGCATAACCGCCCGCCATGGTCAGGAACATGAGCAGCAGCTGCGACGCAATGAGCGCCCAGCCGAGCCTGCCAAAATCCTGCCGCATTTCCTCTTTATCAAACGGTTCCATGGTGTTCCAACTCCTTCCGCAGCTGCCGCCCTTCGCTCAGCGCCAGACCGGCCAGCACCAACACCGCACCAAGGATCGCACGCCCCGTCATCCGCTCCCTCAGGATAAGCGCCGCAAGCAGCACGGTTACAACCGGCGATGCATAAATATAGGCGCAGGTCTTGGCCGAACCAAGCACCTTTACCGCGAAATTCCATGTCAGGAAGCAGACCGCGCTTGCGCCCAGCCCGAGGAACAGAAGATTTGCAATCTCCTCTGCGCCTGCGGTGCGTAGCGCTGCAAAACGAAAGCTGTTTCCCGCCGCAATCGGCGCCATCATCAGGACGCCGTACCCAAAAATGCGCTTGGTTGCGCCAAGGGTGGGGTAACCATGTTCCGCAATTTTCCGGGTCAGTGTGGAATATATCCCCCACGCCGCAGCTGCGGCAATTGATAGCAGGATTCCTTCCGGCTGGATATGCGCCGTACCGCTGCCCAAACTGATCAGGCCGATGCCGGCCAATGCAATCGCAAAACCGGCAAGGAAACCTGCATGGATGCGCTCCCCAAGAAAGACCGCCCCGCAGATCCCGGCAAAAAGCGGCGCCGAGGAAACCGCCACGCCAACGATGGAAGCATCCCCGAAATTGAGGGCAATGTTCTCACAGAGATAATATAGAACCAAACCGGTCAGCCCCGCGGCGGCAAAATACAGCTCGTGCCGCCGCGTCTGAAGCGGCATCCGTTTCGGACTCGCCACACACAGCGCCAGCAGGCCAAGCACAAAGCGCAGTACCAGAATCTCCGTGGGGGTGAAATGGTGCAGCAGGACCTTGGTGCTGATAAACGTCGCGCCCCAAACCGAAACGGTAAAAATCGCCGCCAAATGGCCTTTGTGCTGTAGTGTCATAGCAACCCCCTGTCAGTCGATAAAACCGCCGCCAATGACGACGTCCCCATCATAGAATACTGCCGCTTGTCCGGCGGCGGGCGCGCGCACTGCGTCCGCAAAGACGACACGCGCGTTTTCCCCTTCCGGGTACACCCTTGCGCAATCGGCGCGCTTGGAAAACCGCACCCGCACCTCGCAGGCAAACGGTCCGTCTGCCGCGTATTCGGGCGCACAGTAGTGAATATCCCGCACAAAGATTTCCTTCCGGAACACATCTTCGAGCGACAGCACCACCTCGTTGGTCTCCGGCCGCAGCGCATGGACAAACAGCCGTCCTTCGGCGGCAACGCCAAGCCCCTTCCGCTGGCCGACCGTGTAATGATGAATGCCTTTGTGGCGACCCAAAACGCGCCCCTGCTCATCGACAAAATTGCCCTCGGGCAGCTTGACGCCGCGCCGCTCCAACCATGCGGCCCAGTCCCCATCCGGAATGAAGCACACATCCATGCTGTCCTTCTTCCCAGCAACCGGGATTCCCCTGTCACGGGCCAGCGCGCGGACTTCTTCCTTATCCACCACGTCCCCCAGGGGAAAAATACAGCGTTCCAGCACGGCGCGCGGCAGACGATGCATCATATAACTCTGATCCTTCGCAGAGCGCGCGCGCAGGAGCAGCACCCGCCCCTCGCTATCGCGTCCAACGCGGGCGTAATGGCCGGTCGCGAGATATTGCGCCCCAATTTTGTCCGCGCAATCGAGCATAGCGCGGAACTTAACCGCAGGATTGCACACAACGCATGGATTTGGCGTGCGCGCATGCAGGTACTCGTCCGCAAAATACGCACACACATGGCGTTCCAGCTCGTCCGCACGATGTGCGGCATGCAGCGGTATACCGAGGGTGTCCGCGACACACTGTGCGTCGTCCATGCCGCCAAGCCCAAGCTCCAAAAA
>URFQ01000041.1 GCA_900547195.1 uncultured Butyricicoccus sp. | reverse complement strand
CAGCTCTACAACGTCCAGGGAATCCGCGTTCAGGTCGTCCTTGATGGAAGTCTCCATGGTCATGGAGGAAGCGTCAGCGTCGAACTTGTCGGCCAGCAGCTCACAGATTTTCTCAAACATTGGTTTAACTCTCCTTACATTTCTTAAAGTTGATTTATTTCTTGAAACACTCCGATTTTACGGAATTTTTCATACCTTTTTTGCAGCAAAAGCTCTATATCCTGCTCAGCTTCAGCTGAAAGCTCCCGCAGCGCCGTCGCAATTGCTTTTTTCACGTTTTTCATGATGGACGGCGTTTCCGGGATAATCCCTTCCACCATGCCAAAGCCATACAAATCCTGCGCCGTGATCTTGAGGCATTCGGCTGCCTCAATCTCCCGGCTTGCATCCTTCCACAGGATAGATGCGCAGCCGCGCGGCGAAATGACCGAATACAGAGCATTTTCGAGCATAAGTACACGATCAGCGACTGCAAGCGCCAGCGCGCCGCCCGAACCGCCTTCCCCTGTTATAATGCTCATCACCGGCGTGCGCAGCGCCATAAAGTCGTACAGGCATTTGGCAATCGCCTCACCCTGTCCTCGCTCCTCTGCGCCCACGCCCGGAAACGCGCCTGCGGTATCCACCAGGCAAACCACCGGACGGCCGAACTTTTCCGCCTGATGCGCAAGGCGCAACGCCTTTCGATACCCCTCCGGATGGGGCATGCCAAAGTTTGCCGCCAATTTTTCTTCTGTCGTCTTGCCCTTACGGTGACCAATTACAGTGACCGGTTGGCCGCCGAACAGGCCGATGCCGGCGCAAATGGCCGAATCCTCGCCGTAGGCACGGTCGCCGTGCAACTCAATATAGTCATCGAAGAGCGCCGCAATATAGTCGTCCACGGTGGGCCGTTTGGGGTCGTGGATAATTTGCATTTTTTCACGAACCGTTTCAGCCACGCGCACTCACCTGCCTTTTCTGCTTCTTGTCGGTGGGCTGATGCATTTGCAGCAGCTTGGTAAGCGTCTGCTTCATTTGGTTCCGCGGGACTATCTTATCACAAAAGCCGTGGTCACGCAAGAAGTCTGCGGTTTGAAAATCATCGGGCAGCTTTTCGCCAATGGTGCCCTCAATGACGCGGCGGCCTGCAAAGCCGACAGTCGCGTGCGGCTCCGCCAAAATGATGTCGCCGAGCGATGCATAGCTTGCGGTCACGCCGCCCGTTGTCGGATCGGTCAGCACAGTAATATAGAGCAGGCCTGCGTCTGAGTGGCGGCGCACCGCCCCCGAAACCTTGGCCATCTGAAGCAGTGAAAACATACCCTCCTGCATGCGTGCGCCGCCCGAACAGGTGAACAGCACGACCGGCAGGCGGTGTTCGGTGGCGTACTCGAACAAGCGCGCCAGCTTTTCACCGACCACGCTGCCCATGGACGCCATCATGAAATGGCTATCCATAACGCCCAGGCAGGCCTGTACGCCGCCGATGGTGCATAGACCGGTCACAACCGCTTCGTTCATGCCGGTTTTTTGCACAAGGTCGCGCACCTTTTCGGTATAACCGTCAAATTCCAGCGGGTTCAGTGTTTTCAGGCCGCCGAACAGCTCGTGGAAACTGTCCGGGTCGGCGGTAAAGCGGATGCGCGTGCGCGCAAGTAGACGGCTGTACCGGCCGCACACCGGGCACACATACAGGTTACGCCCAAAGGTACGCGCCTTCAGTTCTGCGCCGCAACCCTTGCAAACCTTCATCGGTTTGGGCTCAGCCTCCGTTTCGCCCTTCATGCGCATGGAGCTGTCGCGGGTCTTTTGAAACAAATCGATTAACACACGGACACCTCCTTATTCTTCGTCAAAGTCGCCGTTTTCAATCGAATTGGTATGAAATGCCCCCTGTGCAAACCGTTCGGATGACAGGATGTGCATTTGATAGTCGGTAGTGGTCTGGATGCCTTCGAACAGGGTCTCGGCCAATGCACGCTTCATGCGTGCGGTTGCCTGCGCCCGGTCGGCGCCGTATACGATCATCTTCCCAATCATACTATCATAATATGGCGGGATTGTATACCCCTGATATGCAGCGGTGTCGATGCGCACGCCCGGGCCGCCCGCCAAATGCATGGCTTCGATCGTACCCGGACAGGGCGCAAAGCCGCGCGCCGGGTCTTCGGCGTTGATGCGGCATTCAATCGCGTGGCCGCGCAGGGTCAGGTCTTCCTGCAAAAAAGAGACCGGCTCGCCCGCCGCAATGCGAATTTGTTCGCAGACCAAATCCACGCCGGTCACCTGCTCGGTCACCGGATGCTCAACCTGAATGCGGGTATTCATCTCGCAGAAGTAGAAATTCCGGTCCTCATCGGCCAGGAACTCGACCGTACCCGCGCCGCGGTATCCCGCTTCGCGCGCCAGGTTGACTGCCGCAGTGCAGATGCGCTGCCGGAAATCGTCGTCTGCGAATGCGGACGGCGCTTCCTCGACCAGCTTCTGGTGGCGGCGCTGAATCGAGCACTCACGCTCAAACAAATGCACCACATTGCCAAACGTATCGCCCAGCACCTGCACCTCAATGTGGCGAGGGTTGTGGACGTACCGCTCCAGATACAGACGGCCATCGCCAAAGTTAGCCTGCGCTTCACTGCTGGCCGCATCATACGCGGCTTTCAGCTCGTCCGCCGTGAACGCCACGCGGATGCCCTTGCCGCCGCCGCCCGCCGCAGCCTTACACATCACCGGAAATCCAATGCGCTGCGCCTCGCGCTCCGCTTCCGCGAAGTCTGCGACCGCGCCGTCCGTGCCGGGTGCGACCGGTACGCCGGCCTTGATGGCCGTGCGCTTGGCCTCCGCCTTGTCGCCCATACGGCGGATGGTCGCCGGGGTCGGCCCAATGAAAGCCAGCCCGTTTTGGATGACCTTTTCTGCAAACTCGGCGTTCTCCGAAAGAAAGCCAAACCCCGGGTGGATGGCCTGTGCGCCGCAGGCCACGGCCGCCGAGATGATATTGTCCATATTCAAATAGCTGTCGCGCGCCGGTGCAGGGCCGATACAGATGGCCTCATCCGCAATCTGCGCATGCAGCGCATTGCGGTCGGCTTCTGAATACACCGCGACCGCAATGACTCCCAAATCGCGGCACGCCTGAATGACGCGCACCGCGATTTCGCCACGGTTGGCGATCAGGACTTTACGAAACATGGTAAGCCTCCCGCCCTATTCGACGACCGCGCACTTGATTTCGGCCTCGGCGCACTTGTGCGCGCCATTCCAGACCACACCCTCGGCCACCGCCATCGGGCCACGGCGCTTGACAAACCTGATCTCCATGCGGATGGTGTCGCCCGGGTGTACCATGGCGCGGAATTTTGCCTTGTCGATGCCGGTGTACACCGCGGTCTTACCCTTGAACTCCGGGATGGACAGCAGCGCAACCGCGCCCGTCTGCGCGAGCGCCTCAAGCTGAAATACTGCGGGCATGAGCGGGTTTCCCGGGAAATGTCCCTGAAAGAAAAACTCTTCCCCGGTCAGGTGCAGCGTGCCAACCGCGTGTTCGCTGTCCAATTCGGTGATTTCATCCACGAGCAGCATCGGCGCCCGGTGCGGGATAATCTCCATGATCTGTTCTCTATTGAGCATGCTCAGTCCCTCCTTACGCGATGACAACGAGCGTCTGGCCATATTCCACCATATCGCCCGACTGCGCCATGATACGGCTAACCGTGCCGTCGCAGGGCGCGGAAATCTCGTTCATGGTCTTCATGGCCTCGATGATGAAGAGCGTATCACCCTTCTTGACAGCCTGCCCAACCTCGATATAGGGCGGCTCTTCGGGCGACGGCGCAGCGTAGAACGTGCCGACGAGCGGCGCGGTTACTTTAGTGCCCACGGTTTCCTCCTCTGCGGGCTGCGCCGTCTGAGCATGCTCAGCAGCCGGAGCTGCGGCAGGCGCTGCCGCCGGTGAGGCTGACGGAGCTGCGTAAACGACCGGCGCCGGCACATTTGCCTTAATCTTGATTTTGAAGCCATTCGCATCGAGCGAAAGCTCAGCGAGGCCCCGCGCCTTTACTGCATCCATCAGCTCAATGGCAGTCTGTTTAATATCATTCAGTTCCATGCATTTACACCTTCTTAAACAGCACGGTTGCATTGTGGCCCCCGAAGCCAAGCGAATTGGAAATTGCCACATTCACCGGCGCTTCTACCGCCTGATTCGGCGTAATGTCGAGGTCGCATTCCGGGTCGGCCTCCTTGTAGCCAATTGTTGGCGGAATGACGTCCTCATTGATGGCACAGACGCATGCAATCGCCTCCACCGCAGCCGCCGCGCCCAGCAGATGGCCGGTCATGGACTTGGTCGAAGAAATCTTAACCTTGTACGCCTCATCCCCAAACGCCTTTTTGACCGCAATGGTCTCGTACTTTTCGTTGAGCGGGGTCGACGTGCCGTGCGCATTGATATAATCCACATCCGCCGGGGCCAGGCCTGCGTCCGCAATGGCCCGACGCATGGCATGCGCCGCGCCCTCGCCTTCCGGGTCAGGGCTGGTGATGTGGTACGCGTCGCTCGACGCGCCATAGCCGCCAACCTCCGCCAGAATCGCCGCGCCGCGCGCCTGCGCATGGCTCAGGCTCTCGAGCACGAGAACGCCCGCGCCCTCGCCCATGACAAAACCACTGCGGCGCGCGTCAAACGGGATCGAGGCCGCTTCCGGGTCGTCGCCGGTGTGCAGCGCCTTCATGTTCTGAAAGCCCGCGATAGCGATACGGATAATGGCAGCTTCGGTGCCGCCCGCGAGGATAACGTCCTGATAGCCATGACGGATGGCGCGAACCGCCTCGCCGATCGCATGGTTACCAGTTGCGCAAGCGGAAACCGGGCAGAAGCTCTCGCCCTTAAAGCCAAAGCGCATGGAGATATGCGCGGAAGCCATATTGCCGATCATCTCCGGGATGCACAGCGGGCCGACACGTCCCGGCCCCTTGGCCAGCATACGCTCCATTTCGTTTTCAAACACAGCCAAGCCGCCGACGCCCGAACCCATCATCACGCCCACGCGGTACGGGTCAAAGCTGCCTTCTTTGAGGCCGCTCTGCTCGACTGCTTCCTGCGCGGCGACCAGCGCAAAATGGCAGAAACGATCCATGCGCTTGGACTCGCGCTTATCAATATACTGGGTCGGATCGAAATCTTTGACCTCAGCTGCGACCTTGACTTTGAAATCCGTGGTGTCGAAGGCAGTAATCGGCGCAATACCGCACTTGCCCGCCTTCAACGCTTCCCAGAAACTTTTTACGTCATGTCCAATCGGAGTGACCGCGCCCATGCCGGTAATAACAACTCTTTCCATGATCCGCCCTCCTTAAATTAGGCCGCCGTCCACCACCAGCGTCTGGCCGGTGATAAACGTCGCCTCATCCGATGCAAGAAATGCAACCGCGGAAGCAATTTCCTCCGGTTTGCCGAAACGGCCGAGCGCAATCTGTTTCTTTGCGCCTTCGCGGATATCCTCCGGCACCTTTTCGGTCATTTCAGTATCAATCCAGCCGGGCGCCACCGCATTGACCGTGATGCCGCGCGCGCCCAGTTCCTTGGCTGCGGTTTTGGTCATGCCGATCATGCCCGCTTTCGCGGCGCAATAGTTTACCTGCCCTGCGTTGCCCGCAAGGCCGGAAACCGAGGTAATGTTGATGATACGTCCCTGCTTGGCGCGCATCATCATGGCGCCGGTGAGCTGCATCATATTAAATGCGCCCTTCAGGTTAATACCGATGACCTCATCAAACTGCGCTTCCTTCATGCGCACCATCAGGCCGTCGCGTGTAATGCCTGCGTTATTGACCAGGATGTACGGCACGCCCATTTTTTCCTTAATCTCTGCGAGCGCCGTTTCGCAGGCAGCGTGATCGGAAACATCCCACTGCATGGCGGCCGCGCGCACGCCCAAAGCCCGGCACTCTGCCGCGACCGCCTCGGCCTTGTCGATCGAGGACGCACAGTTGACAACAATATCATGGCCGGCCTGCGCCAGGCGGCGCGCGATGGCCGCGCCGATACCGCGCGAGCCGCCGGTTACAATTGCAATACCCATCTTCGTCTCTCCTTATTCAAAACGGCGATATGCCGACTTTAACAGTTCTTCCGCTTGCCCGGTCATCCCCCGGATGACCTCTTCACAGGTGTGTGTATCCCGGATCATACCTGCAATCTGGCCGCACAGGAACGTGCCCTCTTCATAGTTGCCGTCCTGCACCGCTTTGCGCAGCGAACCCGCGGTCGCCGCCTCAATCTCTTCGAGCGATTGATTGGTAACGGTCTTCTCCAGCTCCAGGCACTTACGCTGCAACGGGGTCTTGATCGAACGGCACGGATGGCCGGACGGACGGCCGGTAACAACCGTGGAAATATCGGTCGCTTTGAGAACCAGCTCCTTGTATTTCTCCGAAATCTGGCATTCCGGCGTTGCGAGGAAAATGGTGCCGCACTGCACGCCCTCTGCACCGAGCAGGAACGCCGCAGCCATCCCGCGGCCGTCTGCAATGCCGCCTGCCGCGATCACCGGAATATCCACCGCGTCAACCACCTGCGGCACCAGCGGCATAGTCGTCAGTTCACCGATATGGCCGCCCGACTCCATCCCCTCCGCAATGACTGCGTCCGCTCCCGCGCGCGCCATGCGCTTGGCGAGCGCGACCGAAGCCACCACCGGCATCACCTTAATGCCGGCGTTCTTCCATTCTGCCATGTATTTGCCCGGATTGCCCGCGCCGGTTGTCAGCACTTCAATCTTTTCATCGATTGCAAGCTGTGCGAGATCGTCGGCGTTGGGGCTGAGCAGCATAATGTTCATACCAAGCGGCTTGTCGGTAATGGCGCGCGACTTGCGGATTTCTTCGCGGATATAGTCCACCGGAGCCGCGCCGCCCGCGATAATCCCGAGACCGCCCGCCTTTGAGACTGCGGCCGCAAGATGGTGTTCTGCGATCCACGCCATTGCCCCCTGTACGACCGGATATTCAATGCCCAGCAGTTCGGTAATTTTGGTCTTCATGATTTGTTAAACTCCTCTCGCTTACAGCTTGATTACAATGCCCCCATAGGTCAGGCCGCCGCCAAAGCCGCTCATCAGGATTGTTTGGCCGCTGTGGAGCAGATTTTTCTCTTTCATTTCCGCCAGACAGAGCGGAATGGACGCCGAGGAAGTGTTGCCAAACCGGTCGATGTTCACATAGACCTTTTCTTCATTTAGCCCATACCGGGTCGCAACCATGTGCAGGATGCGCTGGTTGGCCTGGTGCAGGACATACCAGTCCACATCCCCCGCTTCCAGCCCCGCGCGCTGCAACGCGTTGTCAATCGCGTCCGGCACCGCGGCCGCCGTGAAACGGAACACCTCGCTTCCGCCCATTTTCAGAAAACGGTACTTCGGATCAACCGTGCGCCCTGCGGTCATCGGGTCGCTTTCCACCGGCAGCGCACCCGCAAACAGCGAATGCCCCAGGCTGCCGTCTGCACGCATATATGTAGAAAGGATGCCGCAGCCATCGTCCGACGCGGTGTAGACCGCAGCGCCCGCGCCGTCGCCAAAAATCACGCAGGTCGTGCGGTCGGTATAATCAATGATGCTGCTTAGGCGCTCGACCGACACAACGAGCACGTTTTTCGCTTTCCCCGCGCGGATATAGCTATCCGCCACGTCGCTCGCATACACAAACCCGGAGCACGCGGCGCTCAGATCGAACGCCATGGCGCGGGACGCGCCCAGCTTGTCCTGCAGCACACAGGAAACCGTGGGCGTGTAGCTGTCCGGCGTGACGGTACTGACAAGAATGAGATCAAGCGCTTCCGCGTCCAGCCCGGCGTCCGCCAGCGCAGCCTGCCCGGCTTTAAGGCCCATCTCCCAGGTGGTTTCCCCCATGGAGATGCGGCGCTCCCGGATTCCGGTGCGCTTGACGATCCATTCGTCGCTGGTGTCTACCAGCTCTTCCAACCGGCTGTTTGTCAGCCGGTGCTCGGGCGCATAAGACCCGATTCCGATCATCTTGCTTAAAATTTTGCTCGACCTCCCTGTCGAATGCACAATTATTTTGAAATGCTAAGTAATGCGCCAAAAAATAAAACCCTTCTGCCGGCAGGCATCGTGGTCTTTGCTTTTGTTTGATTGACAAAATAACTCGATAATATTATAATAAACCCGAATCTGGATGTCAACACTTTCCTCTCTGTCCCTGCAAAAAAGTCCGGAAGGGTATGGAACATCCAGCATTCCCAAAACTTTTTTGACACAAGGAGGACATCCATTATGACATACGGATTTGCCCTGTTCCCCGGCCAGGGGGCGCAGCATCCCGGCATGGGCCAGAGCCTGTTTGAGGGCAGCGCGGCCGCACGCGAGGTTTTCGCCTGCGCATCCGACGTTGCCGGACTCGACATGGCAAAACTGTGCTTTGAGGGCACACAGGAAGAGCTTTCCCGCACAGTAAATTCCCAGGTTGCGATTTTCACCCACTCCATGGCAGCGCTCGCGGCGCTGCGCGAGGCGGGCGTTTCCTTTGAAGCCTGTGCAGGCTTCTCGCTCGGCGAATACACCGCCCTTGCCGCGTCAGGCATCGTTTCCCTCGAAGACGGCGTCAGAATTGTCCGCAAGCGCGGGCAGGTCATGCAGGCCGCGGCCGACGCGATGGACAGCGGCATGGCCGCCGTCCTCGGGCTGGATGACGCGGTTGTCGAGCAGGCGTGCGCCGAAGTGACCTGCGGTGTCGTGCGCCCAGTCAACTACAACTGCCCCGGCCAGCTCGTCATCGCGGGCGAACGCGCGGCCCTGAACGAAGCGATCGAAAAGTGCAAGGCCGCCGGTGCGCGCCGGGCGCTGCCGCTTGCGGTCAGCGGCGCATTCCACACCCCGCTGCTGAAGGATGCGGCTGCCGAACTGCGCGCTTTCCTTTCGGACTTCACCTTCTCCGCGCCCACCATGCCGGTCTACTCCAATCTGGACGGCCAGCTTCTGGACGTCAGTGACATGCCCGCACATCTTGAGCAGCACATGATATCCCCGGTCCGCTGGAAGGCGCTCATGGCAACCGGTATGGCGGCGGGCCTCAAAACCGGCTGCGAGATCGGGCCCGGCAAAACATTGACCGGCTTTGCCAAAAAAATTGACAAAGAACTGTCCATTCTTCCGGTTGAAACCATGGAAAATGTGGAATCTGCCGCAAAATAACACCTTTTCTTTGACGCAGAATAACGGACATGCTATACTGATACAAAGAAGCAAGTATACACAAACGTGGGGACATGCCATCCCCACGTTTTATTTTGGAACCAAACAAAATTTAGGAGGTTTTCTTTGAATATCACCAGTTTTTCTGAGCTGAATCTGCCTGACTCCATCCTGCGTGCGCTGGGAGACATGGGCTTTTCCGCGCCGACCGAGATTCAGGCGCGCGCCATCCCGGCCATCATGAGCGGTCAGGACATCATCGGCAAGAGCCACACCGGCACCGGCAAGACGGTCGCCTTCGGCATTCCGTCTGTCCTGCATACCGAGCCAACCGGTATCACCCAAACCCTCGTCCTCTGCCCGACCCGCGAGCTTGCCATGCAGGCGGAAGGCGAACTGCGAAAAATCTGCAAATATACCGAGGGCGTGCGCGTCCTTGCCGTCTATGGCGGCGACCCCATCACGACTCAAATCCGCGAGCTGAAGCGCGGCGTCGAGATTGTAGTCGGAACACCCGGGCGCGTTATGGATCTCATGCGCCGCCACGCGCTTGATCTCGACGGCCTGAGCCTTGCGGTGCTTGACGAGGCCGATGAGATGCTGAGCATGGGCTTCCGCGAGGACATCGAGACCATTTTGCAAACCACGCCAGCCGAACGTCAGACCGTGCTGTTTTCCGCCACCATGCCCCCCGAAATTTTGGAGCTGACCGGCGAATATCAGCGGGAGCCCGCGCTCATTGAAGCGGGCAACACGGCTGAGCGCACCATGGACACGATCAGCCAGTATTATTTCGAGGTGCCGCGCGGCGAGAAAGCGCGCGCCCTCACCCTGCTGCTCCATGCCCAGCAGCCCAAGCTGTCTATTATTTTCTGCAATACCAAAAAGATGGTCGATGAACTTGGCCGTTATTTGGGCGAGCACGGTTTCCAGGCGTCCGCCCTGCACGGCGACATGAAGCAGGACATGCGTACTTCAGTCATGAACAGCTTTAAATCCGGCCGCACCCCCATCCTGATCGCCACCGACGTGGCCGCGCGCGGCATCGACGTGGACGATGTGGACGCGGTTTATAACTTTGACATCCCGCAGGATTTTGAATATTATATTCACCGCATCGGCCGCACCGGCCGCGCGGGCCGCACCGGCGCTTCCTATACGCTCATCGACGGCCCGCGTCAGGCCTCCATGATCCGCAGCATTGAACGCTTCACCCATGCCAAAATTGAGCGCGCCCCTTTGCCCGATTACCAGGGCATCGCCGCACAGCGCTGCGAAACACTGGGAGAAGCCATCCGCGCGGAACTGCTGGAAAAGGCGAACGGTACCGACGGACGCTTCCCGGCTCGTCCGGTGCTGGACAAACTGGTGGCCGAGGGCTTCACGGCTGAACAGATTGCCCAAGCAACACTGGAGCATCTGATTGCCCGTGAAATGGCCTGCATCCCCGAAGTGCGCGCGCCGAAGCCGGTGAAGCCCGGCCCACTCGCGCGGCTGAACGAAGGCTGCGTGCGTCTGCGCGTCTCTGTTGGGCGCAGCCGCAAGATCGCGCCCAACCACATTGTTGCCGCCATCGCAGAGGCAACCGGCATCTCCGGCAAGCGTATTGGCAAAATCCAATGCTATGGCGATTATTCGCTTGTCGAGGTGCCGCAGGAGCTGTCCCGCCGCATCATCCGCGAGGTCTCAGGCAGACCGATTGGCGGCATCCCGGCTGACCTTCGACTGTATCAGGAAGGCCCGCGCTCCGAAGACCGCCGCGACCATGGTGCGGACTGTCGTTCGCGCCGCAGCGCCGAACGGAAGCCCCACGCCGCCCACCGCGGCTTCGCCAAACACATGAACCGCCGCAAAAAGTAAATCCAGGCAGCAAAAAGCCCCGGTGAAAACCGGGGCTTTTGTGTTTTTAGTCCTGGGACTTCATCTTTGCGAAGCACTCGCTGCAGTAAACCGGACGGTCAGACTTGGGCTCAAAAGGAACTCTCGCCTCACCACCGCAAGCTGCACAGGTAGCGGTAAAGTACTCACGGGGGCCGCGGGCCGCGTTCTTCCGCGCGTCGCGGCACGTCTTGCAGCGCTGGGGCTCATTCTGGAAGCCGCGCTCTGCGTAGAATTCCTGCTCGCCGGCGGTGAATACAAACTCGTTGCCGCATTCCTTGCATACTAAAGTCTTGTCCTGGTACATCTTTTTTACCTCTCTTTGATACCTTGGTTCCATCCGGAACACTGAGTGAAATTTATGCGGGACAGAGCCTTGCCCTGATACCACCTTAAGAACCCACGGAAGCCGATTTGCGCCTGATTCGCTGAATGGCATTGTCCACCGATTTGCGGGGCTTTTTTAGCCGCACCGCGATTTCATCATACGAGAAACCTTCGAGATACAGGGACAGCACCTGCGCTTCGAAAACAGAGAGAAGCTCCCGCAGGCGGCGCAGGCGTTCTGACTGCTCCTCCATGCTGATCACCAGAGCTTCCGGATCGGAAACCGCTGCATTTCCAGGGTGAGATTCCGCATTGTCTTCAAAAAGAGGCTTTTCAAGCGACAGGGACGTATTCAGAGGTTCATGCTTTTGCGCGCGCGCATCGCGCACGGCCGAATAAATACGGCGGCTGATGCAGGTATGCGCATACGCTTCAAACGGCACCCCGCGCCCGGGATCAAAGGTAATCACGGCCCGCCAAAGCCCCAGCATGCCTTCCTGAATGAGATCGTCGCCCTCTGCGCCCGCAAGATAATAAGCACGCGCGCATGTTTTGACGAGCCTGGAATACCGGCTGACGAGCACTTCTACCGCATCACTGTCTCCAGCCCTGGCAGCCGCGCACAATTCATTTTCGTTCATTTTGCCGATTTCCAGTCCCATTCGCTCGGTTCCACTTGTCATATTTTCTATAATTATATTATGGTTTCCGCATACTGTCAATACATTCTTGCTTTTCTCGTGAATCGTGCAGTATCATTGACAGTATTTTTGTGCAAATTGTACAGTATTTTACTCGACTGTTACAGATTTTGCCAAATTTCGCGGCTTATCCACATCACACGAACGCTCCACCGCGATATAATATGCCAAAAGCTGGAGGGGCACGATGGACAGCGATGCGCTGAGTTCCTCCGGAACCTTCGGCAGCCGCAGCACATAACTGCAACACGAAGTATCGCCGTCGAAATCTTCGCCGGTCACGAGCACGACTTCCGCGCCGCGGGACGCAACCTCACGGATGTTTGAGATGGTCTTTTCATACAGCTCGGGCTGGGTCGCCAGCGCGACCACTAGGGTGCCCTGCTCAATCAGCGAAATTGTGCCATGCTTCAGCTCACCCGCAGCGTATGCTTCGCTATGTACATAGGAAACCTCCTTGAGCTTGAGAGACGCCTCCATCGCTGCCGCGTAGTCCAGCGTGCGTCCCAAATAGAACACGCTTGCGCGGTTTGCATAGCGTGTTGCAATGAACTGCATCTGCTCCTTGGTCTCAAGCATCTGGCCGATTTGTTCCGGAATCTTGTACAGCGCATCGCAGTAGCCCTTTTCCTGCGCGGCCGTGATGGTGCCGCGCACGCTGGCCAGCTTTACTGCAAACAGATACAGCGCGCCGAGCTGCGCCGAATACGCCTTGGTGGTCGCAACCGCAATCTCCGGGCCAGCCCACAGATACAGCACACCGTCCGCCTCGCGCGCAATGGTCGAAGATACGACATTGACGATGGCCACCGCATACGCGCCCGCCTGCTTCGCCTGGCGCATAGCAGCCAGCGTATCCGCAGTCTCGCCCGACTGGCTGATGATAATACACAAATCGTCCGGCTCGACAATCGGGTTTTCATAGCGGAACTCGGAGGCCACCCAAGCGGTGCAGCGCACGCGGCACAGCTTTTCGATGATCGAACGGCCAACCATGCCCGCATGCAGCGCCGAACCGCAGCCGATGATATGGATGTGCTTCGCCTTTGTCAGCCGCTCGTCGGTCAGGCCTTTGTCCTCAAAGACCACCTTGCCGTCCTTAATGCGCGGATGAATCGTGTTCGAAACCGCCTGCGGCTGCTCCATAATCTCCTTGATCATAAAGTGCTCATAGCCGCCCTTTTCCGCGGCGGATAGATCCCAGTTGACCTCCTGCACCGTCTTCTCGACCACGTCGCCAAAAGCGTTCATAACCGTCACTTTGTCCGGGCGCACAATCGCAACCTCGCCGTCGTCGAGGATGATATACTTGCGGGTGCGGGAAATAATGGCCGTGATGTCGGACGCAATCATGTTCTCGCCTTCGCCCAGGCCGATGACCAGCGGGTTGTCACGGCGCGCGGCGACGATTTCATGCGGGTCGTCCATGGAAACCACACCGAGCGCATAGGAACCGCGCAGCATGCCGACCGCCTTGAGGACGGTCATCGCCAGATCCTCATGCTTGCCGGTATGCAGGTAATCAACCAGGTGTGCGACAGTCTCTGTATCGGTCTCGGATCTGAACACATAGCCGTGCGCTTCCAGGCGCTCGCGCAGCTCCAGATAGTTCTCAATGATGCCGTTGTGGACAACCGCGATCTTTCCGCTCGCGCCGCCGAGATGCGGATGCGAGTTTCGGTCAGACGGCTCGCCATGGGTTGCCCAGCGTGTGTGACCGATGCCGCAGTTTGCAGACAGGCCGCCTTCTTCATGGATTTTCTCTTCCAGATTGGAAATCCGGCCGCGGGACTTGACGACCTCAAGGCCGTTTCCGGTAAATGCAGCAATGCCTGCGGAATCATAACCGCGGTATTCCAAGCTGTACAGCCCCTTAAGCAGGATCGGCACAGCGTTTTCCTGGCCGGTAAAACCAACAATTCCACACATAAAGAATATCCTCCTAAATATACAAAAAACACGGTAACTTTCGAAAAAAAGGTATAAAAATAGTGCGTTATGCGTACTTCCTTGTTGCGGGATTGCTCCCGTGTTTTCAGAAGCCGCTGACGACCAACCCACTATCGGCCGAAGGGTCATCCGCCGAATCTTTCGATAAACCCTTACCTCGTCAACTGCGATACCAGATGCATCGCAGTCCTGGCGCTTATATATGCAGTTTTCCGGGGTTCTATCACCTCCAGAACATGAAAAGAGTCAAAGGCAGGGCTGCAATTCGCGGCCGCCCTGCCTCTGCAACTAACATTATACAATAGACTCAATGGTTTTGGCAACACTTTTTGCCGCCGCTTCCACTTTTTCCGAGTCAATGCCCTCGACCATCACGCGCACCAGAGCTTCGGTGCCCGACGCACGGACCAGAATGCGGCCTTCGCCAAGGCTAGCTTCCGCCTCTGCAATCGCTTTCGCGACCTCCGGATTTTCCGCAATGGTCTTCTTTTCTCTGTTTGGCACCTTGACGTTGATCATCACCTGCGGCCATGGGACAACCTCCGCCGCAATCTCCGAGCACTTTTTGCCGCTCTGCTTGAGAATGTTCATAAATTGAATTGCCGTCAGCTGGCCGTCGCCTGTGGATGCATATTCCAGAAAAATAACGTGGCCGGACTGCTCGCCGCCCAAAATATAGCCTTTGTTCAGCATCATCTCAAGCACATAGCGGTCTCCCACGTTGGCGCACTCGATCTTGACGCCCATCTTGTCCGCATAGGCGTGCAGACCCATGTTGGACAGCACCGTGGCCACAAACGCGCCGCCGCGCAGCTTGCCCTGCTGCTTCATGCGCGCCGCGCAAACCGCCATAATGCGGTCGCCATCGAGCACCTCGCCGGTCTCATCGACAATCAGGCAGCGGTCGGCGTCCCCGTCGAATGCCACGCCGATGTCAAACCGACCGGTGCGCATGCGCGCCTGCAGGTTTTCCAGATGGGTGGAGCCGCAGCCGTCGTTGATGTTCATCCCGTCCGGCTCATAAAAACGGTAGTCGGCCTTGCACTCCATTAGGCGCATCAGGCGGGTGATGGTGGTCGAGGACGCGCCGTTTGCGCAGTCCACCGCCACGCGCAGGCCGGACAAATCGCCGTCAATGGTTTCGGCGAGATGGTCGGTATATTCCACAACCGGATCGATCTTGCTTTTCAGCACGCGTCCAAGCTTTTGGTGGCTTGCCTTGGGAACACGGTCAAAATCGTCGATCAGCTCTTCAATCCGGCCTTCCAGTTCGTCGGACAATTTATAACCGCTGCCTGCGAAAATCTTGATGCCGTTGTATTCATAGGAATTGTGGCTCGCGGAAATGACAATTCCGGCGTCCGCCTTATGCTTAATCGTCAGATAGGCGATCGCCGGGGTCGGGATCACGCCGAGCGGCTCCACATCCGCGCCGACCGAGCAAATACCCGCAATCAGCGCATTTTCCAGCATATCCGACGAAATGCGGGTATCTTTGCCGATCAGCAGCTTGGCTTTGCCGCCCTGCTTGCGCTCCTCGGTCAGGATATGTGCGGCGGCCGCGCCGATTTTGAACGCCAGCATCGCGTCCAGCTCCACGTTCGCCACGCCGCGAACGCCGTCAGTACCAAAATATTTTCCCAAAATAAACACCTAGCCTTATTTATTCTCCCTCAAAAATGCTGCTGGCCGTCCGCCGGCTCCATCTTGAGGTGCTCATACGCGCGCAGAGTCACACAGCGTCCGCGCGGCGTGCGGTTTAAAAACCCGATTTGCATTAAGTAGGGCTCATACACGTCCTCAAGCGTGACGGCCTCCTCGCCAATGGTCGCGGCGAGCGTTTCCAAACCAACCGGCCCGCCGTTATAGTTTAAAATAATGCTCCTCAGCATGCGGCGGTCGATATTATCCAGGCCCAGCGGGTCAATTTCGAGCGCCGCAAGCGCCATATCAGCCGTTTCACGCGTAATGACGCCGTCGGCTTTCACCTGCGCAAAATCGCGCACGCGTTTGAGCAGGCGGTTGGCAATTCGCGGCGTCCCGCGCGAGCGGCGCGCGATTTCCAGCGCGCCGTCATAGCGGCTGTGCACACCCAGGATCCCGGCGGATCGGGTAATAATCTTTTCCAGCTCTTCCGGCGTATACAGCTCCAGGCGGAGCATCACGCCAAAGCGGTCACGCAAAGGCGAGGTCATCTGCCCCGCGCGCGTAGTCGCCCCAATCAGCGTAAACCGCGGCAAATCGAGCCGGATGGAGCGTGCGCTCGGCCCCTTGCCGATGATGATATCCAGCGCATAATCCTCCATCGCGGGATACAGAATCTCCTCCACGCTGCGGTTCAGGCGATGGATTTCGTCGATGAATAAAATATCATTTTCGCTCAGATTTGTCAATAGAGCGGCCAAATCCCCGGCCTTTTCGATCGCAGGGCCCGATGTAATGCGGATGTTTACCCCCATCTCGTTTGCGATAATGCCTGCGAGCGTGGTCTTGCCCAAGCCGGGCGGGCCATAGAGAAGCGTGTGGTCGAGCGGTTCGCCGCGCCGGCGCGCCGCTTCGATGAATACCGCGAGGTTCTCTTTTGCTTTGGTTTGGCCGATGTATTCGTCCATGGACTTGGGGCGCAAAGAGTTTTCCGCCTCATCGTCCTTCATCTGACGGCTGGAAACAATGCGTTCATCGTCGGCCATGCCGCCCGAAAATTCGATGCTCAATGTGTCACATCCTTACTGAATCGCCAGTTTCTTGAGGCCGTGACGGATGATATCCTCGGCCTCCATCCCTTCAGTTGCAAGGCCTTCCATCGCGGCAAACGCTTCCGCCTGGCTGTACCCGAGCACCATGAGCGCCGCAACCGCCTCTTGTACGTGATTGACCGTGCCCGCCGCCGGCACGGCGATAGCCTCGGCGGCGCGGCCCGCCGCGCCCTCCAGCTGCCCCTTGCTCATCTTGTCGCGCAGCTCCAGCACAATACGCTGGGCAATCTTCTTGCCGATGCCGGGCGCCTGAGTCAAAAGCTTGGCGTCCTCTGTGATGATGGCAAGCGCAAGCTGGCTTGGCGGCGCGACCGACAGGATGGCTAGCGCGGCTTTTGGGCCCACCCCCGATACGCCGATGAGCATTTTAAAGCAGGAAAGCTCCTCCTGATCGGCAAAGCCGAACAGATCGACCGCGCCCTCACGGACATACAAATAAGTATACAGCCGGGCGCTCTTTCCCGTTTTCAGCGCGCCGACCGTGTTCTGCGATGTATGGCAGGCATAGCCCACCCCGCCGCAATCGATTACCGCGAGGCCCTGCTCCAGCACAGCCACGCGGCCTTCTACATAGTAAAACATTTATCTCTCCCATAATTTTGACCGGCTGGAATGCCCATGGCAGATTGCAATCGCGAGCGCGTCAGCCGCATCGTCCGGACGCGGGATTTTTTGCAGCCCGAGCATGCTCTTGGTCATCTCCATAACCTGCCGTTTTTCCGCCTTGCCGTAGCCGACTACCGACTGCTTGACCTGCGAGGGCGTATAGGCCACCGGGTGCAGCCCCTTCTGTGCAAGCGCCAACATGATCACGCCGCGCGCATGCGCGACCTGGATTCCGGTCGTAATGTTGTTGTTGAAAAAAAGTTCCTCCATCGCGCACTCATCGGGATGAAAGGTATCGACCAGCGTGCACACATCGTCGTAGATTTCGCACAAGCGATGATGAAATGGCTGGCCGGACGCGGTTGTAATCGCGCCGTACTGGACGGGCGTGAAGCGCACATTGTCGTACTTCACAATCCCATAGCCGGTGGTGCCATAACCAGGGTCAAGCCCGAGGATAATCATGCCGCCACCTTCTTTGCTAATAGTCCATCATATTTTAGCATACTGTTCCTCTCTTTACAATGTGTAAAATGCGCAAATTCCAGACAAACAGCAAGCCCGACCAAACGACCGGGCTGATTCTGCTGTTTTTAGTTAAAAATTCCCCCGTTTTCCGGGCGAAACATGCGCTCTATGCGCGCACGCAGCACCGGATAGGCTTCCAGCTGCGGATCCGCCCGCAGGATGGCTTCCGCCTCCTCGCGCGCATCCTGCATCAGCTGCATATCACCCGCCAAGTCGGCCATTTTCAAGCCGGGCAGGCCGTGCTGGCGCTTGCCAAAAAAATCGCCCGGGCCGCGCTGAACCAGGTCGGCACGCGCAATTTCAAACCCGTCGTTTGTATCTACAAGGACTTTTAGGCGCTGGCGGGCATTTTGCCCCTTGTCCGCGCCGAAAAACACACAGAAGGACTCCCGCCTGCCGCGACCGACCCGGCCGCGCAGCTGGTGAAGCTGGGACAGGCCAAACCGGTCCGCGTCCTCGACGACCATCAGGTTGGCGTTTGGGACATTGACGCCAACCTCAATGACTGTCGTGGCAACAAGTACGTCGAGCTGTCCGGCTGCAAAGCGACCCATAACCTCATCCTTCTCCGCTGGCTTCATACGGCCGTGCAGCACACCAATGCGGCGATTTGGAAGGGCTCTTTTCAGGGCGGCTGCGTGCTCTTCCGCGCTTTTGAGGCACACTTCGCCCTCTCCTTCCTCAACCAGCGGACAGACGACATAGACCTGCCCTCCGGCCGCGATCTGCTTTTCCATAAAGGTATAGATTCGCTTTCGCATCCCTTCCCCGACCGCATAGGTCGCTACCGGCGTGCGGCCGGGCGGCAATTCGTCGATGACAGACACGTCCAGGTCGCCGTACAGGATGAGCGCAAGCGTGCGCGGGATTGGGGTTGCAGACATGACGAGCGTGTGCGGCGTTTCGCCTTTTCCGCGCAGGCTGGCGCGCTGCGCCACGCCGAAGCGATGCTGTTCATCGGCCACGACCGCGCCCAGCTTCGCAAACTCCACACCCTTCTGAATGAGCGCATGCGTGCCCACCACGACGTTCGCCGCCCCGGACGCAATTCGCGCCAGCGCTTCGCGCTTGGCCTTCGCGCCCATTGAGCCGGTCAGCAGTTCAACCGTGAGTCCGAGTTTTGCAAACAGTCCGCTGAGCGATTCATAGTGCTGTGCGGCTAAAATTTCGGTCGGCGCCATAATCGCAGCCTGATAGCCGTTTTGCGCCGCCAGTGCGCACAGCGCAGCCGCCACCACGGTCTTCCCCGACCCAACATCCCCCTGCACCAGCCGGTTCATGGGTTTGCCGGAAGCCACGTCGCGGACGCAGTCGAGCACCGCGCGGCGCTGCGCACCAGTTGGCGCAAAGCCGAGCGCATTCCAAAAGGCCGAAAGACCAGTATTTGGGAACACCAGTCCCGGTTCCTCCTGCCGGCGGTCCTTGAGCCGCTGCAAGCCGCAACACAGTAGGAACAGCTCTTCAAAAATCATGCGGCGGCGCGCCTGACGCACCTCGTCCAAAGACTGCGGCCGATGGATGTACCGCACAGCTGCGGCATAGTCCGGCAGTCCGTAAGCGGCGCGCAGGTGGCGTGGAACGGGGTCGTCCGCCAAGTCCTGCGGGCAGGCCAGCGCAGCTGCCACGAGCCGTTCCATGTCCTTTTGGCCCAGCCCCGCTGTCAGCGGATAGATGGGTACAATACGCCCCGCCCCGCGCCCGGCGGCGCATTTTTCGTGTGCCGGGGAAATCATGACGCGCTTTGCGCCCTCTCCCTGCACCCGGCCCGAAAACAGGTATTCTTCGCCCTCGCGCAGCTGCGCGGCCACGTATTTGTTGTTGAAATAGGTGACGTTCAGCGTGCCCGATCCATCAAATACGGTCAGCCTCGTGACGTCCATGCCCTTGCGGACATGGTGCAACATGGGCGTTGTGCCGACAACCGCGCGCACGTTCGCTTTCTCGCCGTCCCGCAGTGCGGCAATCCGAACAATCCGCGTGCGGTCGTCATAGTCGCGTGGATAGGCGTTCAGCGCATCCGCAAGCGTAAAAATCCCCATTTTTTCGAGCAGCGCAGCTTTTTTGGGGCCAAATCCCCGCACCGTGCGTACACTGTCGGCCAAGCGCTGCATCAGACGTTGTACTCCCGGTACACGGCCACAACAATGCCGAGAATCGAGCATTCACTGCCGTCGATCGGTGGATACGCCGGGTTTTCCGGCATCAGCCACACCTCGCCATCCTGCAAAAGCAGCCGTTTACAGGTGGCTTCATCCTCAATCAGTGCAACCACAATCTGTCCCGAACGCGCCGTCGACTCTTTGCGTACAATAATGAGGTCCCCATCCATGATTCCCGCGCCGATCATGGACTCGCCGCTGACGCGCAGCGCAAAATGTTCGCCATATTTTCCCGCGCCCTCATAGGGCACATAGCCTTCTACTTCTTCCACCGCGAGGATCGGCATCCCCGCCGTCACCTTGCCCAGAATTGGCACCCGGCCGGTCATGGTTGCCCCTCCGCGCACTGAAATTGCCCGTGTTTTATGGTCGTCCTTTTCCAGATAACCGAGTTCGCGCAGGCGCTTGAGGTGAGAATGTACCGTTGAGGGAGAGCTCAGGCCAACCTCCGCGCAGATTTCCCGCACCGACGGCGGATAACCCTGCGCGGCAGTGTATTCACTGATGTATTCCAAAATCCGTTGCTGTTTGGCAGAAATCTTTTTCATAAGTATCGTCCTCCATGTCGGCATGTTCCCCGCCGGGCGGGGATGCTGTAGGTTTCAAAGCAGTGTGTCCGGATATCGGACAAAAGGCGCAAACAAGTGTTTGGTTTTCCATTTTCACCATTATATAATACTTCCACCGAAATTGCAAACATTTGTTTTGCTTTTGTCGGAACTTCTGATTTTGCAAAATCTTCTTGTGCACGTATCGAAAGTATTATAAAATAGAAATAGCATATACTTGTTACCGACCCGTGTCACAAGGAGGATAATTATGACCATTCATACGGACCTTGGATATATCGAAATCACTTCGGACGTCATTGCAGATATCGCAGGCCATGCGGCCTCTTCCTGCTTTGGCGTCAAGGGGATGACCGTCCGCTCGGTGTCCGACGGGCTGGCCCACCTGCTGCGTAAAGAAAGCCAGCGCCGCGGTGTCAAAGTCACCGAAGCCGCAGACGGCGGCGTGAACATCGACCTGCATATCGCTGTGGAGCACGGTATCAACATCGCTTCGGTCTGCCGCTCGATCATCGGCGAAGTGCGCTACCATGTGGAGCGTCTGACCGGCGTGGACGTCAAAAACGTGGACGTTTACGTGGAAAGCATCAAAGCCGACTGACCGCGGCTTAGGAGGATAAAGATGAGTGAAAAACTGATTGACGGACTGCTCTTTCAGCGCATGGTGATCGAAGGCGCGCTCGCCATTGCGGAAAAAAAGGAGCAGGCAAACGAACTGAACGTATTCCCCGTGCCGGATGGCGACACGGGCACGAACATGTCCCTGACCATGGGTTCGGCCATGGCGGAAATGCATCGGCTGCACGAGCCAACACTCGCAAAGGCCGCAGATACAACCGCGTCCGCCCTGCTGCGCGGCGCGCGCGGCAATTCCGGTGTCATCCTGTCTCTGCTGTTCCGCGGCATGGCGAAAAAGCTGCGGGAATGCACAGCCGCCGGCGGCCGCGATTTTGCCCTCGCCCTGCGCGAAGGTGTAGAAGCCGCGTATAAGGCGGTCATGAAGCCCGCCGAGGGCACTATCCTGACCGTGTCCCGTGTAGCAGCGCAGCACGCGGTCGAGTGTTGCCAGGCCAATCCGGAGCTGTCCGTCGAAGAGGTGTTTGCCGCGGTTTTGGAACGCGGCCAGACCGCTTTGGAGGAGACAACCCAGCAAAACCCCGTTCTCGCCAAAGCCGGCGTCGTGGATGCAGGCGGCTTTGGCTTTCTGACCATCCTTGAAGGTATGCGCGACGCCTATTTGGGCATTCACAAGGAGCGCGCAATCCCCGAAGATACGCCTTCCAAGGCTGCCGCAGACTTCTCCGCGATTTCGGATGAGGACATCACGTTTACTTACTGCACCGAATTTATTGCCCAGCGCAAGGATAAAGCCCGTAATGTCGGCCGCCTGCGCGCCATTCTGAGCGGGATCGGCGACAGTCTCGTGGTTGTGGACGATGACGACATCGTTAAGGTGCATGTTCACACCGATCAGCCAAACAAAGCGCTGGAAGAGGGTCTGAAGTTCGGCCCCCTGCTGACGGTCAAAATTGAAAATATGCGCGAGCAGCATACGGCCAAGGTCATTGAAAGCACCGAGCCGCGCGAGCGTGTTATCCGGGATCCGGAAAAGAAGTACGGCTTTGTCGCGGTCGCGGCCGGCGAAGGGCTGGGCAGCGTGTTTACCGATTTGGGTGCGGATGTGGTCGTAAAGGGCGGCCAGACCATGAACCCCTCCACAAACGACATCTTGTATGCGATTGACGCCGTGCCGGCCGAGGTCGTATTTGTATTCCCAAACAACAAAAATATTATTATGGCGGCCGAGCAGGCCGTGCCGCTGTCCGGCAAACAGGTGGTCATTATCCCTTCCCGCAACATCCCGCAGGGCATTTCGGCGCTACTGGCATTTGACCCGGACGGTGAAACCGAAATCAACACCGGCGCCATGAAGGAAGCCATGGAAGCGGTGACGGCCGGCCAGATCACCTATGCGGCCCGCAACTCCGAATTTGACGGCAAGAAGATCAAGGAAGGCGAATATCTGGCCCTGTGCGAAGGCAAGCTTTGCGCGAATTCCAGAAAACCATTTGACGCAGTGAAAAAACTCGCACGCGAGATGGTCCGGACAGACAGCGCGTTTGCAACCATCATTTTTGGCGAAGGCGTTTCTGAAGAAGACGCCGCCAAGGTCGAGGAGATCTTCCGCAAAGAAAATCGCGATCTGGAAATTACCGTCATCGACGGTGGACAGCCGGTTTATTACTATATCATTTCAGTCGAATAAGCGCATACCGGCGAGAGAATCCCCCGCCCCTACCCTATATGGAGGAATTCTATGAAATTTCAACT
>URFQ01000040.1 GCA_900547195.1 uncultured Butyricicoccus sp. | reverse complement strand
GGCGAAAACCTGTTTGAAGCGCGCTGCGGCGCGAAGGACTTTTTTGACAGTCTGGGCACTGCGGGCATTTCCCGCAGTGCCTTTTTTTGTTGCGGTTTTTTAAAAACTTTCAAGTTAGCCATTGACAACTCACGCGTTTCATGATAGACTGATATCGTAATCAAAGTTAGATTGTGCTAACATTTAAATTTGCTCATACGATTTTCTAATTGTTCTTCCTATCGAAAGCGCATCCGGATCTCTTCGGGTGCGCTTTCGAGCATTTGTGCTGCAAAAAGGCGCATCCGGCCGGATGCGCCTTTCTCATTCCCCCGCACGGTCAAAAATCCGCTCAACATGCGTGCATTTCCCGCTGGACGGATCCATCTCAAACAGCGCGCCGCCCAGCGCGCATTCACCCTCCGCAGTCTGGAAATATTCGGTCAGATCCCCGCGGAACAGGGCGATGGACTGTTCCGGTTTTACGCCCAGCACCGACCAAATCGGACCGGTCATCCCGATATCGGTGATATAGCCGGTGCCCTTGGGGTTCACACGCTCGTCCGCCGTCTGTACGTGGGTATGCGTCCCATAGACCGCCGCGCAGCGGCCATCCAGATAAAAGCCCATGGCAAGCTTTTCGCTCGTGGCATTTGCATGGATTTCACATACCGCGACATCGTACCGCCCTTCCGCCTTTTTTAAAATCCGGTCGGCTGCCAAAAACGGGTTGTCCGGGCCGAACGCCATCTCACACCGGCCAATGAGATTCATCACCAGCACCCGCCACCCGGCCGCGTCATAGATTCCCCATCCTTCGCCCGGCGACTGCGGCGCCAGATTCGCGGGGCGGAGGATATCGCAGTTGTCCTCCAGATAGGGCACGATCTGCCGCTTATTCCACACATGGTTGCCGAGCGTAATCACGTCCGCGCCCGCGTCAAAAATAGCATCCGCCTGCGCGGGCGTGATCCCCACGCCGGATGCATTTTCGCCGTTGACGATCGTAAAGTCTGCGCGATGCTCCTGTTTCAGCCGGCGCAGCCTGTGTTTTAAATATTGCAGCCCGGGTTTCCCCACTACATCGCCAACTGTTAAAATCCTCATCATATTCCTCCGAAAGAAAAAGGCGGACAAGGAAAATCTTGTCCGCCTCTTGTTTTTTTCTTAGTCGAACAGTGTGGAAACCGAAGCTTCCTCGTAGATGCGTGCAATCGCTTCCGTAAAGACCGGCGCCACATTCAGGATATTGATCTTATCGATCATCTTGTTCTGCGGCAGCGCAATGGTATCCAGGATCGTCAGCTCCTTGATCGGGCTGTTCTGGATGCGCTCAATGGCCGGGCCGGACAGCACGCCGTGGGTTGCGCAGGCGTAAATCTCAGTCGCGCCGCCCTTGTCCACCAAGGCGTTCGCCGCATGCACCAGCGTGCCTGCGGTATCGATCAGGTCGTCGATCAGCATGACGCGCTTGCCCTTCACGTCGCCGATGATGTTCATCACTTCGGAGACGTTGGCCTTCGGGCGGCGCTTGTCGATGATGGCGAGCGGCAGGTCAAGTTTTTCGGTGAACTTGCGCGCACGGTTGACCGAGCCAAGGTCAGGGGATACGATGACAATGTCGTCGCGTGCGACGCCGAACTTGCCCGCAATGTGCGGGATCAGCACCGAGGAGCCAAGCATGTTGTCCACCGGGATATCAAAAAATCCCTGAATCTGGGTGGCGTGCAGATCCATGGTCAGGATGCGGTCCGCGCCCGCCGTAGTGAGCAGGTTTGCCACCAGCTTCGCCGAAATCGGATCGCGCGCCTTGCTCTTACGGTCCTGGCGGGCGTAGCCGAAATACGGGATTACGGCCGTGATGCGGCCCGCCGAGGCGCGGCGGCACGCATCGATCATGATCAGCAGTTCCATCAGATTGTCGTTCACCGGCTCGCAGGTCGACTGCACCAGAAAGACGTCCGAACCGCGCACGGTTTCCGAGATAGAGACCGAAATCTCGCCGTCTGAAAAATGGGAGACGGTTGCCTTGCCGAGCGGCAGGCCGAGCGCAGATGCGATCTGCATGGCGAGTGCCGGATGGGAATTGCCGGCGAAGATCTTGATGTTTTTACCGTGAGAAATCATGGTTTTTCAATACCCCCTGCATATTTGTATGATTCACTGGTTTTGGATTTCGGCCTTATTTCTGGTGTGCCGCACGGCGGCGGTCATTCCAGCCTTCAATGTTGGTCTGGCGGGCGCGCGCGACGGTCAGCGCGCCGTCCGGCACATTCTTGGTCACCGTGGTGCCCGCTGCGGTAAAGACGCGGTCGCCCAGCGTCACCGGCGCGACCAGATTGGTGTTACAGCCGATAAAGCAGTCGTCGCCGATGACGGTCTTGCTCTTCACGTAGCCGTCATAATTGACCACGACTGTGCCGCAGCCGAAGTTGACGCGCTCACCGACCTCGGCGTCGCCGATGTAGGTCAGATGGCTGACCTTGGTGCCGTGGCCAATGACCGCCTTCTTCAGCTCGACAAAATCGCCGATGCGGGTATGGTCGCCCACCGTGCAGCCCGGGCGGATGTACGCAAACGGGCCGACGGTTGCCTGCTCGCCCACTGTGGATTCGTACACCTGCGAGTTGTTGACGCTCGTGCCCGCGCCAATCTCGGCCTGCTCCAAAATGGTGTTCGGGCCGATCACCGCGCCCGCGCCCACTTTGCAGCCAGGACGGATCAGGCTGCCGGGCAGGATGGACGCGCCTGCGCCGATTTCAGCATCCGGCGCAATAAAGGTGCTTTCCGGCGCGAAAATCTGTACGCCACGCGCAATATGCGCGAGGTTCACGCGCAGGGTCAGGTTTTTCTGCGCCTGATAGGCAGACATGCCGTCCGTCACCTCGGTTACGGTAGGCACCATGCAGGCGTCGCACAGCGCGCCCTGTGCAGCGGTCTTCGCCACTGCGTCAAACAGCGACCGCGCCTCCGGCAACACACGGTTCAGCATGTCTGCGCGGAACAGCGCTGCATGAAGCGCTTTGGGGCCGTTCCCACAGCCCACGCCGCGCACCTGCGCATTCTCGTCCCGCACAACCGCCTGCCCCGCCGCTGCGCCGTCGCAGCACAGGAGCGTGACCGCATTGCCGGCGGCCAGATGCAGGGACGCCGCATGGGCAAAGTCCTCTGCCGTCAGCTCAGGCATCGGCGCCGCAACCAGCAGCACCTGCTCCGCGCCCTCCGGAATACGCGCCGCATGCAGCGCGTCGGCCTCCGCGGCAAACGGCGTTTCACCCATTTCGCACAGCAGTGCCGCTTCTCCAAACAGCTCATGCGGAAGCGCGTCCGACATCCATGCCGCGGCGTCCGAAAACAAAACCGGGCGCGCGAACGCATCCATGCCGTCGCTGCCCGCGACGCCGTTTAGGAAAATCGTAGTAATATGACTCATTGAGAGTTTCCTTCCCATCTATGGCCGGGCGCAATGCATAGACTGCGCCGCAGTATAATTCATTTTTCATTATACTATAACCCTTTCCAAAAATCATCGGCAAATTAAGAAAATTTCCGCCCTCTTGCGCGATTGGTTTTGACACGATATAATAAAGGCAGACTTTATTTTGCATTTTTTCGGCAGCCGCGCCGTCGGCGCTCCGGCTGCCTTTGTTTTGGAGGAAATTTATGAGCCTTGCTTCCCTTCTGCTGCCCGAAGGCGAATTCCGCGTCATCCGCTGCGAGATTGCCGATAAACTGATCGCCTGCGGCGACGGCGACAGCGCCCTGCTCTATCTCTATGCCCTGCGGCGCGGCGAGCGGCTGGAGGAAAAGGCCGCCATGCGCGACCTCGGCTTTTCCAAGGAGCGTTTTGACCGCGCTGTGTTCACGTTGACCGGCCTGACCGTGCGTGAAAGCCCCCCGCTTCCGCCGTCGTCCGGCCCGGATATCCCGAAATACACGGCCGCCGAACTGCGCCAGGCCCGCGAAGGCGACCATAAATTCGCCGCCGTGTGCCTGACCGCGGAAGACACTCTCGGCCGCATGCTGACCGAATCGCAGGTGCGCAGCCTGTTCACCATCTACGATCACCTCGGGCTTCCGGCCGAGGTGATCATCGAGCTGCTTTCCTACCTTAAGCGTGACCGCGGCACGGTCTCGCGCCGCGACATCGAGCGCGAAGCCGCGCTGTGGTCGGACATGGGCATTTATACGTACCAGCAGGCGCAGGACTACCTGGCGCGCGTGGAAGCGGAAAAACCGCTGCTGGACGCGATGTTCGCAGCCATGCGCATTGTCGGGCGCGAACCGGCTGCAGCGGAACGCCGGCTGGTGTCGAGCTGCATTGAAAAGGGCTTTGAGCCGGATGCGGTTGCGCTTGCGGTAGGGCGCATGGAGCAGAATATCGGCAAATTCAGCCTGAGCTATCTTAAAAAAATCCTTTCCCTCTGGGATGAAAAAGGAGTACATACCGTTGCGGAGATCACAGCGCTCGAGCCCGAATCCGCCCGCCGGCAGCAAACCGCGCAGCCGGTTTCCGCGCCCACACAGCCGGACAAGCTGGAAAACTGGGAACGTGACTGGATGGAGGAAGTCCAGCGCCGCAAGCGCCAGCGCGCCAAGGAGGAATAACCGATGGGATACGACAAAAAAATCATTTCCGACCTGCTGCGCGAACTGGAGGCCAAGCGGGATGCGCGCGAGCGCATGCTGTCCGAACGGCGGCAGCAGGTCTATGCGCGCATCCCGCGCGTGCGGCAGATCGATGAAATCCTGCGCGGCACGGCAGCTTCAGTGCTGCGCGCCGCCCTTGAATCGGGCGACGATCCAGCCAAAGCCATTGAGCAGCTGCGCGGCCAGAATCTCGCCCTGCAGCATGAGCGCGTCCGTCTGCTGATGGATCACGGCCTGCCCGCGGACTTTCTGGACGACAAGCCCGGCTGCCCGCTGTGCGGCGATCTCGGCTATGTCGGTTCCGAGCCGTGCAAATGCCTGAAACGCATGTATGCAAAGCGATTGACCGATCAGCTCTCGACCATCCTGCCCATCGAAGACCAGAATTTCGATACGTTTCATTTGGAGTATTATTCGGATGCGCCCGACGCGCGCATGGGCATTTCCGCGCGGGAGAACATGGAATACAATCGGGAGCTCTGTGTGGAGTATGCCCATCATTTTGGCCGCCAGTCGCCCAACCTGCTGCTTTTCGGTTCGACCGGGCTGGGCAAAACCTTCCTATCCACCTGCATCGCCAAAACAGTGGCCGAGTCCGGGTTTTCGGTTGCTTACGACACAGCCATCCATGTGCTCGGCTGCTACGAGTCCGTCAAATTTAACGGCGCCGACGCCGCCGAGGCGCAGCGTGCCATCCGCAAATATGAGCGGGCCGATCTGCTGATCCTCGACGATCTGGGCACCGAGATGACCACCGCGTTTACAACGTCTGTGTTCTATTCGCTGATTAACACGCGGCTGATGGCCCGCCGCGCCATGATCATCAATACCAACCTGCTCCCCGACGAATTTGGCCGCCGGTATTCCGCCGCGGTTGCTTCCCGTTTGCTGGGGGATTTTACACAATTACGCTTCTTTGGAGACGATATCCGCCTGATCAAAAAGCACGGGCGCAGCCGTTCATAATTTGGCCGCGGTTTTTCCATACTTTCTTTACAACTCGTTCATAAGTTATTCACACATCATGCAGGGTTTCACGGTATACTAAAACCATCAGCAAGGGAACAGGTCAGCCCAAGCTGATAACGGAATGCCGAATTTTTCTGTTAATTTGAACCCCCCCTTTTTTACCCCCTACTGTTTATTTTGTGAAGAATGCGCACCGAAGCCCGCTCTTGTGAGCGGGCTTCGGTCGTTTCCGGCATCATCTTTTGTTTCTTTGCGCTTTCCGCTGGAAAATACGCGGCGGGACTGCTATAATAAACATATCATCCCCGAAAAGGAGTCCCCAGCTTATGCTGTCTATCGTACATCTTGCCGATCTGCACCTCGGCGCATCCTATTCCTTCCTGCCCCCGGCCAAAGCAGCCACGGCGCGGGAAAGCCAGTTCGCCACCCTTGCGCGTGCGGTCGAATATGCCAATGCGCAGTTTGCCAACGCGATCCTCATTGCAGGCGACCTGTTCGACTCCCCCACGCCCGCACCGGAGATTGTCACCCGCGCCTTCTCCATTCTGTCGAAGGCCAACTGCTGCGTGCTGATTTCCCCCGGCAACCACGACTACCTGTGTGCCGAAAGCCCCTATTTGACCGCCCAACGTCCGGAGCGTGTGTTTGTGTTCACTTCCCCGGTGCTGACTTCATTCCCGGTCAGTGACCGGGCGCTCGTCTGGGGCGCGGCCTTCTGCGACCAAAGCGCCGCCATCCCGCTTGAGGCCGCCCTCGCTTCCGACCGCCCCAACCTTTGCCTGGTGCACAGCGACCTCAAGACCCAAAGCGGATACAATCCGCTGACGGCGGCTGATTTTAAAACAAGCGGCTTTGCCTATGCCGCTCTCGGTCACAACCATCAATATAGCGGCATGCGCCGCGCCGGGCAGACCATCTATGCGTGCCCGGGCAGCCCATGCGGCGTGGGCGCGGACGACATTGGCCCGAAGGGCTTCCTGTTCGGCCAGTTTGGCGGGGAGACGAAGTTCCGTTTCATTCCAGGCGGCGGCGTGGAATTCCATCCGCTTAAAATTGACTTCACCCCGCTTACCAGCGACCGTATGCTGGAAAAGGCGTTGGCCTCCCAGATCCCGAAAAACCACGCCAAAGTCTGCGCATCGGTAGAATTGACCGGTGAGCGCTGCTATGAGCCCGATTTCCCAGCGCTTCGTAAAGCGCTGGACGCCGTGTTCCTGCATACGGTTGTTACCGACCACACAACCACCCGCCGCAGCCTGTGGCGTTACCAGAATGACGACGACCTGCGCGGCGCGGTCACCCGCCGATACCGCGCGCTGGTGGAAGCTGCAGGCAGCGAAGATGAAAAGGCGCGCCTTACCCTATCGCTGCGCTATGCGCTCGCTGCCATGGATGGCGAAGCCTGCCCCACGGTTGAAAAGCAGTAAACAAAAGCAGCCCATGGCAAAGCACGGGCTGCTTTTGTTATTCCACTCCAAAATGATACACGGTTCGATGCCGGTACACATCCCCTGCACGTAAGATCGCCTGCGGGTATTCCGGACAGTTTACACTGTTTGGAAAGGCCTGCGTTTCCAGGCAAAAGCCGCTGCGGCGCTGATATTTTACACCGCCCTTTCCGTTTGTCGTGCCGTCGAGAAAATTTCCGGCATAAAACTGGATGCCGGGCTGGGTGGTCTCGCAGGCAAGCGTAATGCCGCTCTCCGCGCAGCGGGCTGCTGCCGCCGGGCGCAGGACGCCGGGAATGCCGCGCAGCACCCAGTTATGGTCGTAACCGCCCGCAAAGCGAAGCGGTTCAAAATCGTCGTCAATGTGCGCGCCAATGGGGATTAGCTTCCGCAAATCCATAGGGGTTCGCTCCACCGGGGCAATCGCGCCGTGTGGTATGGATTCCGCGTCCGCAGGCGTAAACGCATCGGCCTCAATCCGGATTTCCTGTGCCAGGATATCGCCGCTGCCGTGGCCTGCCAGATTGAAATATGTATGGTTTGTCAGGTTGCAAAGCGTATCCCCATCCGCCTGCGCCCAGTAATCGATCGTCAGCGCGCCGTCTGCCAGCGCATAGGCCACCTCGGCCTTTAGTGTGCCGGGATATCCTTCTTCACCCGTCGGGCTGGTCAGGCGCAGATGCAGGCCGTCCGCCTGGATTTCCGCCGCCCAGATACGCTTGTCAAAGCCTTTTTTCCCTCCATGTAAATGGTTCCGTCCATCGTTGCAGCAAAGAGCGTACTCCTCCCCATCCAGCACAAAACGGCCGCGGCCAATCCGATTGGCATACCGGCCAATGAGCGCGCCGAGGAACTTGTCCTGCGCCTGATAGTCCGCAACAGTATCGCAGCCGAGAACAATATCCCGCAGCCTCCCCTGTCTGTCCGGCGCCCATAGGCTTTGCAGGGCGCCGCCATAGGTCAGGACCGCGGCACGCAGGCCGCCGCCCTCTAAAAGATACCGTTCCACGGGTTTGCCCGACCGGGTTGTCCCCAAAATGCTGTCCCGGGTAATTTTCATCCGGCACTCCTCCTCACAGGTGCAAAGCACAGGTATTTTGTTGGTTCCATCATAGCACAAATTGGGCTGTGACGCAACAATTCCCTGCCCGCAGGGACGCGCCGGACAGGGAATACCGGTTACAGTTTAAAATAGCCGAACCCATTGATGATGGCGTCCAGTTTTTCGCCGCGCCGGCAGGCCGGGCACTGCGAAGAAATATGGCTGTCATAGCCGGGCAGGTCGTTGATGTGGTACAGGGAGTGGATCTGGATATCGTCCACGCGGTCAAGCGCGCTGAAAATCGCAGACACGCCACACAGATTGCCGCCGTAATAACTGACGCATTCGGCGCCCTGCTGCACGGTCATGCCGGTTGTCACCGATGCCATGAGGAGGACTACGTTCTGGTGGTTCAGCACCGGCTTAAAGTTATCCCGGAACATCATCTGTCCGAGCGAGTTAAACTCGGGGGTCAGCACATAAATGGACTCCCCATGATTGATGCCGCGATAGCTGCCCTTGGAAAGCTGCTGGGCCAAAAATCCACCGATCATTTCGGTACCGTCCAGACAGAGGATGGCTCGGATTTCGGTCGAAGCGCTGTACGGATGCACCAGCATTTTTGCGATTTCCTCCGCGACGCGCTGGTTGCTCTTGATTTCAGTCATGTCGATGTAGTAGTTGACATGGGAGTGGTTGGTCGCAAAATGCCCGGGCACGGCTTTGAGAGATACCTTACCGGACGAGCTTGGAATCAGAATTGCTTTTCTTTCCATTCAATTCGCCTCCTTATCTGTTTTTTATTATAGACTGTTTCGCCGGGGTTGGCAATTATTTTCTGTGCAATCTGCCAATTTTTTTAGTTTATTCGCCGGATTGTTCAGGCAGAACCGACTAGAGCTGACAAGCAGCAACGAAAAAATACGAATACTCTTTCATGCGTCAAATAATTTGCCTCATTTTGTAAAACTGTTGCGCCCCTAAAAGGATTTCGAAAAATATTACTGGACAAGCCGCGTCCACCATACTATCATAGAACTAATGAAGTTTATCCTATTTGATCGGAGGAAACTATGCGTCATTTAATTGACCCGCTCGACTTTTCGGTTGAGGAAATTGATTCCCTGCTGTGCCTGGCCGACCGGATTGCGGCCGACCCCGCGGCTTTCCAGAATGTGTGCGTGCACAAAAAGCTCGCAACCCTGTTTTATGAACCATCCACCCGCACCCGTCTTTCCTTTGAGGCGGCGATGCTCAACCTTGGCGGCTCGGTGCTCGGCTTTGCAAGCGCCGACTCCTCTTCCGCATCCAAGGGGGAAAGCGTGGCGGATACCATTCGCGTCATCTCGTGCTATGCCGACATCGCAGCCATGCGCCACCCCAAGGAAGGCGCGCCGCTGCGCGCGGCCCGTTATTCCCGTATCCCGGTGATCAACGCCGGCGACGGCGGCCACCAGCACCCAACCCAGACCCTGACCGACCTGATGACCATCCGCCGCCGCAAGGGCCGCCTGTCCGATATTACCATCGGCCTGTGCGGGGATTTGAAATTCGGCCGTACCGTACATTCGCTCATCAAGTCCCTGTCCCGCTACACAGGTATCCGGTTTCTCCTGATTTCCCCCGAAGAACTTCGTGTTCCGGAATATGTCATCAGCGAAGTGCTCGAACCCAAAAACATCCCTTACGAGCAGGTCACAAGCTTAGAGGGCGCCATGCCGCAGCTGGATATTCTGTACATGACCCGCGTCCAGCGTGAACGTTTTTTCAATGAAGAGGATTATATCCGTTTGAAGGACACCTACATCCTGACAACCGATAAAATGGCGCTCGGCAAGCCGGATATGGCGGTGCTGCATCCGCTGCCCCGTGTCAACGAAATCGCCATCGATGTGGACGACGACCCGCGCGCGGCTTATTTTGAGCAGGTGCAAAATGGCGTTTATGTCCGCATGGCGCTCATTATGACCCTGCTTGGTCTGGACGGAAAGGAGGGCTAACCTATGCTGAATATTGATTCCATTCAAAATGGCCTGGTGATCGACCATATTCGGGCGGGCACCGGTATGCAGATTTACCATCTCGCCGGTCTTGACAAGCTGGATTGTTGCGTGGCGCTCATCCGCAATGCACGCTCGAACAAGCACGGTCACAAGGACATCATCAAAATCGAAAGCCTGATCGACCTCGACCTCGATGTGCTCGGCTATGTGGACCCGGATATCACAATCGATATCATCCGCGACGGCCGTATCGTGGAAAAGAAGAAGCTGGCCAAGCCGCGCAAGCTTGTGAACGTCATCCGCTGCAAAAACCCGCGCTGCATCACCTCTGCCGAGGAGGAAATCGACCATATTTTCTACCTCAGTGAAAACGGCCGCTACCGCTGCGCTTACTGCGAGCAGGAGCCAAATAAAAGCAATTCGTAATTTTGAAAGCAGCCGCCCGCACAACGGCTGCTTTTTCCATACAGGAGGAATCATTATGCAAGTCACTGCCGTTTCTTTTTCCCCGACCGGCACATCCAAAACCGGCGCGGAAGCTATTGCACGCGCCATCGACCCGGACGCAGGAAGCTTCGATCTTACCCGCTATGACGCACCGCTGCCAGCCGCCTTCGGCGCGGATGCGTTGGTTGTGTTCGGCGCGCCGGTTTACGCCGGCCGTCTGTACGAGGGCTTCGCCGCCCGCCTCGCAAAAATGAAGGGCAGCGGCACGCCTTGCATCGTTACCGTGACCTACGGCAACCGGCATTATGACGACGCGCTGCTCGAAATGGAGGACATTGTACGCGAAGCCGGGTTCGTGCCTTTCGCAGCTGCGGCGCTCGTCGCGCAGCATACCTATGGCGAAATTCAGGTTGGCCGGCCGAGCGCGGCGGATCTCGCCGAAGACCGCGCTTTTGCCGCCCAGGCCGCAGCCAAACTGGCGAAGGGCCATTTGGCGCGGGTTCCCACCCCTGGAAACCGTCCTTACCGCGCAGGCGGCACACGCGGCCAATTCCGTCCGCTGACAAACGGCAACTGTGTTCATTGCGGCCTGTGCGCGCGTGAATGCCCGCAGGGTGCGATTGATCCACAGGATGTGACAAAAATCGATGACAGCAAGTGCCTTGCCTGTTTTCGTTGCATTCGTCGCTGCCCGGTGGGTGCGAAAAACATGGATATCCCGGCGTATCAGGCGTTTGCAAAGGATTTTTCGGCCAAACTGTCTGTCCGCCGCGAAAACGAATATTTTTTGTAAGACCGATGGGAGGACTTTGGCCCTCCCATCTTTAACAATGCGGCAATGACTTTCCCGGCAAAGTATGCTAGAATGGGTACATACGAAATGGCCAGCAAAGGAGGCATGCAATATGCCAATCATTGGAATTGATCTTGGAACCACGAACAGCCTGGCGGCCGTCTGGAAGGACGGCAAATGCCAGCTCATCCCGAACGCCCTTGGCGAAATCCTGACCCCTTCGGCGGTCAGCATCGAAGAAAATGGAAATATTTTGGTGGGCCGTGCGGCAAAGGACCGTCTGATTTCCCACCCGGAGCGTACAGCGGCCAGTTTTAAGCGCTTTATGGGCACAGATACCAAGCTCATGTTAGCTGGCAAACCGTTTACCCCCATCGAGCTGTCGGCCTTCGTCCTGCGCCGCCTGAAAGAGGACGCGGAGGCCTTTCTCGGTCAGCCTGTTGAGGAAGCTGTCATCAGCGTGCCCGCGTATTTTGACGACAACGGCCGCAGCGCGACCAAGGCCGCAGGCGAGCTTGCGGGCTTCCGCGTGGAACGCATCGTCAACGAACCAAGTGCGGCCGCGCTCGCTTACCACAAAGGCAAGGACGAGGATATGAGCTTTCTTGTGTTCGACTTTGGCGGCGGCACCCTTGACGTATCGATTGTGGATGCGTTCTCAAATGTCATTGAAATCGTGGCGGTCGCGGGGGATAACCATCTGGGCGGCGATGATTTTAACCGCGCAATTGCCGCGCATTTCTGCAAGCAAAACGGCCTGAAACTGTCGGAACTGCCGCGCGAAACACAAGCCAGCCTGATCCGGCAGGCCGAACAGTGCAAAATCGCGCTGTCATCGGCCGATCCGGTCATGATGGTGGCCGAAATGGAAGGAAACCAGCGCTCGGTGATGCTCACCAACCAGAAGCTGGTCGAAATCTTGGCGCCGCTGCTACGCCGCCTGGAAAGACCCATCGCGCGCGTCCTGCGGGACTGCCGCGATACGGTCGGTGAAGTCGACGAGGTGGTCCTCGTCGGCGGTTCCTGCCACATGCCGCTTATCCAGCAGTATCTGCGCCACATCCTCGGGAAAGCGCCGCTGTGCGATTTTCATGCAGAGACCACTGTCGCCCTTGGCGCAGGCATTGCCGCGGGCATCAAAGAGCGCAGCCAGGATCTGCGTGACACTGTGCTCACAGATATCTGCCCGTTTACGCTGGGCGTCAATGTGATCAATCATGAGGACCCGGCCAACGACCTGTTTTCCCCCATTCTGGAACGCAACACCACCCTGCCCGCCAGCCGCATGCGCAGCTACTTCACCGCGCATGACAACCAGACCAAAATGACCATTGAAGTCTATCAGGGCGAAGGGATTTACTGCCGCGACAACCTGAAACTCGGCGAAGTGGAGATTGACGTCCCGCGGGCGGCGCGCGGACAGCAGGGCGCGGATGTGCGCTTCACCTATGACATCAACGGCATTTTGCAGGTAGAAGTCACATGTCAGTCTACAGGGCAAAAGCAGCAGTCCCTCATTCTAAATCCCAACCTGAAGCTCAGCGATAAGGAGCTCAAAACACGGCTTCAAGAACTGGAAAAATACAAGTTCATCCCGCGCGAGGAGGAGGAAAACAAAACTCTGCTTGCGCGCGGGGCGCGCCTGTATGCGGAATCGACCGGCCTGCTGCGCGAGCAGATCCATCAGCAGATTGATTATTTCAATCTCCTTTTGCACAAGGGCAACGAATCCAGGCTGCGCCGGTACCGCAAGGATTTAACCCGGTTTTTTGATCAAATTGATGCGCATATGGATTCCGACGACGAGATCCTGCGCGCGTTCCGGGATGGATTTGATCCGGATGAAGACGGCAATGAGGACGGCGGGGTATGAACATTTGGCAAATCCTTGGCCTGGAACCAACCGGCGATCTGGCGGCGATTAAGGCAGCCTATGCCGTGCAGGCAAAGCGTTACCATCCGGAGGATCACCCGGAGGAATTCCGCACACTGCACGACGCTTACCGGCAGGCTGTGCGCTACGCGAAGCGGCATCCACTTGCGGCCACAACGCCATCCAAACCGTCCGTACCAGCTCCCCTGCCCCCATCTTTCAAGCCTTCCTACCATCTCCATGGCCCGACCGATAACCCGCGCCGCGCGCCGCAACACCGCTCTGCCGATGATGAGTTCAGCGCAGAACAGTTTCAGGAAATGCGGAGGGAAAATAAACGCTTTCACCGGCCGGTGCAGCACAAGCCGCCCGTCCCGCCCGCACTGCCGCGCGGCAAATTGCCGATCCGTGGCGCAGGCGCCGTCCGCGAACCGTCAGGCGGTCTGCAATTTGATTTGCTTGACCGGCCGGAAGAGCCATCGGAGGCCGCCTCCGAAGAACCGCCGGACAGGATGGATGTTTCGCCCTCCCCAAAGGCGTCCGCGCTCCCAGCTTCCGCGCATCGCAATATATTGCATTGGTTTTGGGCGGTCGGATTCCTATCTCTGTTCTGGGTAATTTATCTGCTCATGTTTTCGCCGATTGTACCGCCTGTGATTACAGCCGTCTTATATGGCGCGCTTTGTATCCGTTTGTTCGGTATTGTGCGGCAAAACTGGCCGCTGACGCTATGGGCGGCCATTCTGGATGTTCTATCCATGGCTTCCCTTGATATTGCAATCTCCAAATTTTACACCATTGCCATACCAGAGAATGCCTTTGCGCTGCTTGCCGTGACACTACCCGTGCTGCGCTGCGGTTTCCGCATTTACACACAAGTTTTTCAAAAAGCAAGGAAAGGAAGCTGTCAGTAATCTACAGTCTCTCAGCCTGTCAAAAAAAACCGGCTTGCGCTTGATGCGCAGGCCGGTTTTTTCAGATTCATGGCAGCAAATTTAAGCTTCACCCAGTTTGCCATCCGCGCCAAGCGTGATATATCACGCATAGTGTGTTTCTTCTTGGCGTTGGCAAAGCCCGTTCAATGGTGCTTCCGCCACAGAGTGAATAGAAGTATAGAAGCATGCTGATAGCAAACGTAATAAATCCGATCCAAGATCAAGTGAATGTCCCCATGAGCATGCGTTCCGTATTCCGATGCAGGTTTTTGCCGATTACCGTTTTAGGATTTTAAATACAGGTTTTGGATTTCCACATTTCTTCAGGAGTGCTCCAACGGCACTACCGCGCAGAGATGAGAAGAAGGTAAAAGTTAGCAGTTTGTATTCTTATGAAGTTCCGGCATTGTCGCTCACAGGTTCCGGGATAACGCACTCTCCTTTGAACCCTTGAACCCTTTTGGATACCGGAGGGCTGCCCGCACAAGATTCGCACGGGCGCACCCGGTAACGAGAAAAATTGGGGTTTTTCGATCCGGCGGATTTCCCGCCCGCCAAGTTGGGAAGGGCTGAAAGTACCGGTGGTAAAAAAGTGAGCTTATTTGAGATATTCGTCAACGTTTTCCGCCGTGATGGAAACGTAGGGAACCAGAACCTCCGCATCCGGGGTCTCACCCGCGAGATAGGTCTTGATCACATCGACAGCCGCCGCGCCCTGCCCGGGAGCGTCCTGCAAAACGGTCTGTGCCATGGTGCCGTCCTTGACTGCCTGAAGCGCTTCGTCGGTGCCGTCAATACCAGCAATTGCGACCTGGCCCTCACCGGTGCCGCACGCAACGCCCGCACCCTTCAGCGCTTCCATCGCACCAAGCGCCATCTGGTCGTTTGCCGCGATAATGCCTGCGAAATCAACCGTACCCGTGCCGGTGCCGAACTTCTGAATCCATGCCTGGGTGATACGCATCCCCTCATCCTTGACATAGTCGCCGTCCTGGTCGTCGAGGATGGTGATGTCGTCGCGGCCTGCGTCCGCGAACGCCTGCTTCATGCCATCACGGCGCATAGCCGCATGGTCAAGTCCCGCTGTGCCTGCCAGATAGCAGATATTCGCGTTTTCAGGAAGGATCTGTGCAAAGTATTCACCTTCCATGCGGCCCGACTCGGTATGCGGCGAGCCAATGAAGGTATAATCCAGGCCATCAGCGCCCTCCGCACCGTTGCCAAACAGGATGATCGGGACGCCTGCGCGGTTTGCTTCCTGTACCGCCGGGACAATGCCCGCCGCGTCGCAGGGAACGATAATTAGTACGTCAACGCCTTTTGCGATAAAGGAACGCGCCTGGTCGATCTGTTTCTGCACGTCGTTGTTGCCGTCGGTGCATTCGACGCTCCAGCCCTCGGCTTCCGCCGCCGCCTTGAACGCATCACGGCGGGACATGCAGAACACGTCGGTGTCTGCGAGATTGATGTAACCAATTTTTGCGCTGCCGCCCGAGCCCGCGTTCGAGTTCCCGCCGCCTGCGCAGCCGGTCAGGACGGATACGCCAAGCGCTGCCGTGACGGCCAGTGCGCCAATTCTCTTCCAAAATTTCATAATCATTCTCCTTCCATTCGTTGCGGCGGGCGGTCTGCCCACCTGTTTTCTATTCACACTGCGTAATTGCAGGATGAACCCGGTTTATCTGGCCTTCTTCGCCGAGCGTTTGGTGACGACATCAATAATGACCGCGCCGACAATAATAACGCCTTTTACAATCTTTTGAATGTTGGAATCCACACCCATCAGGGTCTGCACGTTGTTGATAATGCCGACAATCACCGCGCCGACGATGGTGCCGAACAGGGTGCCCGAGCCGCCGCTCATTGACGTACCACCCACGACAACCGCCGTAATCGCGTCCATCTCATAACTCACGCCCGCGCCGGGAACACCGGAGTTCAAACGCGCCATGAGGAGCAGGCTGGCAATGCCGGTCAGCACGCCGTCCAACAGATATGCCTTGAATACGACCGACTTCGGGTTGATACCGGAGGCTTCCGCTGCCTTGTCATTGCCGCCGACAGCGTAAATGTAACGACCGTAAGGGGTCTTGTTCAGGATGGTCCACATAACCGCGAATGCCAGAATCAGAATCAGAACCGCAATCGGGATGGGGCCGACATAGCCCTGCCCCATTGCCGTAAAAGCAGGGGTCAGACCCGAAATCGTGTTGCCGCCAGTGACAAGCACCGCGCCGCCGCGTGCCGCTTCGGTCAGTGCGAGGGTCATGATGAATGCGGGAATACTGAAGCGGGTGATAATGAAACCGCTCAATGCGCCGAACGCAAGCCCGACGGCAAGCGCGACGAGAACCGACAGCAGCAGGGAACCGGTCGCGACGTTCACCATACAGGCGATACAGCCGATAAACGCCAATTCAGAGCCATAGGCGATGTTGATGTGCCCAAGGATAACAACAAACGTCGCGCCGAGTGCCAGCGTTGTGGTGCAGGAAATCGCAAGCAGCACACTTGTCAGATTATATCTGCTGAAAAAGCCGGGCACTGCCGCCGATGCAATCACAAAAATGACCGCCAGAATGATGAAGATACCGTATTTGCCATAAAATTGGCCAAAGTTGAACTTCTTTTTCTCTTTACTCATTTTTTGCTTACCCCTCTCGTTGCAAGTTTCATTACGCTTTCCTGTGTCGCCTCCGAGCGGTCAAGGATGCCCTGGATGATGCCTTCCTGCATGACGACCACGCGGTCGCTCATGCCGAGGATTTCGGGCAGCTCGGAAGAAATCATGATAATCCCCATGCCTTCACGGGCGAAATTCGTCATCAGCTTGTGGATTTCGCTCTTTGCCCCAACGTCGATGCCGCGCGTCGGCTCGTCCAGGATCATGACCTTAACATCGCCGACCAGCCACTTGGCAAGGACAACCTTCTGCTGGTTGCCGCCCGAAAGGGTTGCGGCTTCTACGTCCTCGTTTGCAATCTTGATTTGCAGCAGCTCCCGCATTTTCTGCACGTCAGCGGTGATGGCTTTATCGTTGATTAGACCCCTTGTGTACTTTTTCAGGTTGACCAGCGAGGCATTGTGATGGATGCTGCGCCCCAATACCAGCCCGTAGGTACGGCGGTCCTCGTTGACCATTGCAAGCCCCTGGTTAATTGCGTCGCGGGTATTTTTGACGTGCATTTCTTTGCCGTCCAGCGTAACCGTGCCGGAGGAGATCGGGTCAAGGCCGAAAATTGCACGCATAACCTCCGACCGCCCCGCGCCAACCAGCCCGGCAAAGCCGAGGATTTCGCCCTTGCGCAGCTGGAAGCTGATGTTGCGGAAGCGCCCGCCGTCCTCCTTCACTTGGGTCAGGTTTTTCACATCAAGGACTACGTCGCCAATGGGGACGGTGGTGTCCTTCGGGAAGACGTTCGTAATCTCGCGCCCGACCATACGGGCAACCAGCTTGTCCGGGTTATAATCGCCGGCAGGGCCGGTCTCAATCCACTGCCCGTCGCGGATGATCGTGATTTCGTCAGCAATTCGGAAGATTTCATCCATCTTATGGGTGATGTACAGGATTGCAACGCCCTGTTCCCGCAGCGCGAAGATCTGCTTGAACAGGATTTCGATTTCCTCGTCGCCGATTGCGGACGAGGGTTCGTCCATGATGATGACCGAGGCGTTCACTGAGATTGCCTTTGTAATCTCGACCAGCTGATGGCCCGCGATGGACAGCTCGTACATCTTCTGACGGGCATTGTAGGGAATGTCCAGCCGGTCAAGAAGCTCCTGCGTATCGGCGTACATCTTCGCGTAGTCTACGAACATTCCCTTGCGCGGCTCGCGGCCCAGCCAGATGTTCTCGGCAATGGTCATTTCGGCAATCGGGTTGAGTTCCTGATAGATCATCGCAATACCCATTTTCAGGGTATCCGTGACCGTGTGTGGCCCGATCTGCTGGCCCTTGTAGATCATCGTGCCCTCGTCGGCGACATAGGTGCCGTTGATGATCTTCATGAGCGTTGACTTTCCTGCGCCATTCTCGCCGCAGATCACATGCACCTTGCCGGGGCGAACCCTCAGGTTCACGCCGTCAAGCGCGCGCACGCCGGGAAAGATCTTGACGATGCCCTGCATTTCCAGCACATATTCTGGATTTTCCATTGTGTATCCTCCTGTTCTCCTCTTGTTTTTTCTCCGGCAAAGGCCAGAGATATCTGAAAAATAGCCGCGGTTCCGCAGATATTTTTTAGAATACGTTTCAGCGGACAACCTGCCGGAAAGCCTGCCACGTATCATTTTCCGGTTTACGATACCGGTCTCTCTTTTCCCTTGAAAGAAGTCCATGACCTTCCGTTACCGAATCATGGATTTGATATTTTTATTTGATAGATACCGATCTCTTTTATTACGATATCGGTCTCTTTATTGTAATTTTATTATAATTCTTTATGGAGCGTTTGTCCATTGGGAGTTGTGACAGCTTTTAATAAGTTTTTTGTGTACCTTCGCCAAAAAACATTGCACAAAAAACCGGCGGCAAACGCCGCCGGCACAGGTCAAATATTTTTGCGAAAAAAATCTCGTTTTGGTTAAAACGAATTCTGTTCCGGGATGTGGTCGTAGATCATGTACTCGAACAAAAGACGCATGGCAAGCCGCCCCTGTTCCTTCAGTTCGCCGCTGATTGTATAGGCAATTTCGCTTTTGCACAAGTTTTACAATCGTGGGGTAGGTCTCGTAGCACAGGTTTTTCAGCTTCCCAGCGAGCCCCATGCGCCGATGCCAAGCGGCGAGAAAGTAATGTGAACCACTGCCACAAATAACAGGATTGCGACGGAAGCAACCTTACGGTATTTCCACGGTGTCATATCGACCGACGCGGTATCCTCCTGCACCCACGCGGCCGCGTCATTCTTTTCCTTGTTCTTCCGGCTCATGAAGTACATAATCAACAGCTCAATCGGCCAGAGCACCAGCACGGCGTACAGGTAATGGATCGCGCCCTCGTTTCCGCCGAACAGGGAATAGCTAGGCGAGAGCAGAAGGAACCCGCCGTAGAATACAATATGGAAAATCATAATGATTTTTGCAGCGTATTTTGGGAGATATTTGAAGAAGAAACCGCCGAACACCGCCGACAGCACCGGCAGCGCAACCAGCATGACCAACGAGTCCAGGAAGGTTCGCAGCCCGCCGGGGAAGAAGTAGACCAACGGCCCCACCGCAGTCGTCAGTACCGCGAACACGATGCCAACCTTTTTCCCGTGGGTAATCATTTCTTTATCGGACGCTCCGGGCTTGATGAAGTCCTTGTAAATGTCCATGATGTACATGGTGTTGATGGAATTCAGGAACGAGTTGAAGGTCGACAGGATTGCGCCAAACATGACTGCCGCCAGCAGTCCCATCAGCGCCGTCGGCACGACCTGCGTGATCATGGTCGGGTAAGCGTCATCCATGGACGCAACATTTGTGCCGTTGAGTTTGAACAGCGCGAACGCGATCACACCCGGTAGAGACAGGTACATAAATCCAATGATCTTGAGTGTTGCGCACAACAGGGCGCCCTTCTGTGCTTCTTTCAAATCCTTTGCGGCAAGTACACGCTGGACGTATGCCTGGTTGGTGCACCATGACTGGAAACCGAGGAACAGCAGCCCGGTGAATACCGTCGGCCACGGGACAGCCGGCGCAGAGGACGCGGCCGGCGCGACCGAATTGAGCAGGTCGGAATGGTTTTCGACGAGATAACGCAGGCCGGCAATGATACTGCCGTCGGAGGCAATTTTGCCCAGCGCGTGCAGCGCAAAGAACGGAACCGCAAGCCCGCCGATCAACAGCCCCGCGCCATTGACCGTGTCGGATACGGCAACGGCTTTCAAACCGCCGAAGATGGCGTATATGGAACCAATCACGCTGATTGCGATACAGAGAATGATAATTGACTGAAATTTCGAGATGCCAAGAAGTTTTGAGAAGCCGAAAATATTTTCAAAGACCAGCGAACCCGAGTACAAACATACCGGCATCTGTACACATAGTGCCAGGACGATGTACAAAATACTGAACCAGAGCTTGGTTGTCCGATCGTACCGCAGCCCGATCAGCTGCGGGATCGTCGTGATACCGCTTCGCAGGTATCTTGGCGCTGCCCACAGCGCAAGCATAATGCAGCAGGGCGCGGCGACGACCTCGAACGCCATCGCGCTCATACCTACAGCAAAGGTCTGCCCGTTGGAGCCGACAAGCTGCTCAGCGGACAGGTTGGTCAGCAAAAGTGAACCGGCAATGACAATCCCCGGAAGGCCGCGCCCCGCGAGGAAATACCCCTCGGTCGTTTCCTGATCGTCCCCCTTTGTCTTAACATAGGAAATCACGGCCACCAAAATGGTAAATCCTACAAAGGTCGCTAATGTCCAAAGCATTCAGATACTCCCCTTTTTTATTTGTTTGAGCCTTGCGGTTTGGAAAGCCCCGGTCACGCGCAATGCAGGCCGGGGCTTCACGCTTAAAGCCCGTTTCAAATCTTTTTAAACGCCGTCTGGCGGTTCTCCGGATATGATTACCGGCTGATGGTTGCCTTAAGTGCGTCGATCGATGTCTCAAGCCCCGCTTCCACGCTCATGGTCAGGTCTTCCATCTCAAGCGATACGTCGCCGTCGTAGCCGAGCATGCTCAGGACAGAGAAGAACTCCTTCCACCACTTGAGATCCTGGCCGCAGCCAACAGCGACATAATTCCAGACGCGCTCGGCGGTGTCGGTCACCGGACGGGGTTCCAAAATGCCGTCCACATCGGACAGGCCGCGCTCGATGCGCGCGTCCTTGCCGTGCACGTGGTAGATGCAGCCCCTCAGCGCGCGGGCAGCGGCGATCGGGTCGGCGCCCAGCACCATCATGTGGGACGGGTCGAGGTTGATGCCGATGATCGGGCCGACCGCGGCGCGCAGCCTCAGCAGGGTCGATGCGCTCCAGACCATGGTGCCCGGGAACTCCTCGATGGCGATCTGCTCGACGCCGCACTTCTCACAGTGCGCCGCAAACTTCTTCCAGAACTGAATGGTCACTTCCCACTGGTACTCGTAAGCGGGAGCCATGAAGTCCGGCCACGAAACGGTGGATACGATCCAGTTCGGGGTGGTGTCGCCCGGTGCGCCTGCCGGCAGGCCGGCCATCGCAACGAGCTTCTTGACGCCCAACTTGCCTGCCAAGGTCGCGCAGTCGTACATGCTCTTTGCATACTCCTCTCCGGTCTTAGACGGCCAGGTCGGGTTGCAAGAGGTATTCAGGGCGGAAATGCGCATGCCGCGCTGGTCCAGCTCCGCCTTGAACGCTTCAAGCTTGGCGTCGTCCGCCAGCAGCTCGGCGGTGTTCACGTGCTTGCGCGCGCCCCAGCCACCTGCGGTCATCTCAACCGCGTCGATGCCATAGGATTTTACTTTATCCAGCATGTCCGTGAAGGACAGGTCTGCGAGTACATCGGTGCAAAGTGCGAGTTGCATAGAGAAATCCTCCTGTATGTTTTGAAATGAGGCGGCGGGAGCTTATGGCGGCTCCCGCCTTGCTGAAATAGGAAAGAAAGTAAGAGGTAAGAAATTAAGCTTTGTAGAAGTCCGGCATCGGATCGTATTCTACCGGAACGATGGTCTGGGTCTCGCGCGCCTTGGAGGCAGCCGCCGCAGCAACCTGGCAAGCATAACCGTCCCAAGCGGTCGGGCCGTCAACGCGGCCTTCCTTGGAGGCGTTGATCCATGCCTGGATTTCATCGTTGTACGCGTCTGCGAAGCGCTGGAAGCAATCGGTGTACATCGCCTGGCCGGTCACCGCCTTGGCGTTGACGGAGATGTAGTTCGGCTTCGGCATGTTCAGCACCGCGCCGTCGCAAACGATTTCGCACTTGATATCATAGTCGTTGTGGTTGTTGACGAAGGATTCCACGTCAATGCGGACGCCGGATTTGGTGGTCAGGATCATGATTTGCGGGTCATGCAGATCCTTTGGGCCGTTGTTCGTGGACTTGCCGTAACGGACCTCTGCGGTCGCATAGTCCTCGCCAAGCAGCCAGCGCAGCACGTCGATCTCGTGCACCATGGAGTTCTCTACCGCCATGGAGTTGTCCCAATCGTCCGGAACCGACGGGTTGCGGTGCGCGCAGTGCAGCAGCAGCGGCTCGCCGTACTCTTTGCTGTCAATCGCGGCCTTGAGCTGCTTGTAGCCGGAGTCGTAGCGGCGCATGAAGCCAACCTGAACGAGCTGCTTACCAGCCTTCATCTCCGCTTCCACGATGCGTTTGCAGGCGTCTGCCTTCGGAGCAAGCGGCTTCTCACAAAATACATATTTGCCGGCTGCGATGGAAGCCATGACATACTGTTCATGGTACGGGTCTGCCGTGGTGCACATGATGGCGTCAATCTCCGGGTCGTTGATCATATCGATCGGATTTTCGTAGCCCTTGATGCCGTACTTCCCGGCAACTGATACGCCGAACGCACCGGCCGGGTCTGCACACGCAATGACCTTGCCGCCCTGTAGTTTGGTGTTTACGCGCTCAATGTGGGTGCGGCCGATGCCGCCGGTGCCAACGAGGCCAATTCTGAGTTCGCTCATAAGAATACCATCCTTTTTATAAATTTTGTATTTTGGATTTCGGAGGGGATTGCGAGACCGGGCTCCCAACATTTTAAAGAAACCCGCCTAGGCATCCCCCGGATATGAATCCAGGATGCAAGGCGATATCTCCTCAAAAAGTATTTACGATACCGGAATCTTTATTAACGATACCGGTCTCTTAACTGCGATTTAATTATATCTCTACTTTTTCATTTTGTATAGAGGGATATTGCACAGCTTTTCATCGAATTTTTTAGGCATTTTCCCCAAACCCTTTGACATGCAAAAAAATCAGCGGCATGGCCGCTGATTCTAGCTTGTCGAAAAAGCTCCCCGCGCCACAGCGCGTATAAAATTCTCAAAAAAGT
>URFQ01000039.1 GCA_900547195.1 uncultured Butyricicoccus sp. | reverse complement strand
ACAGGTTCAGGTTCAGCCCCCGCAGGCTTTCAATATATTGGTCTTTGGTCATCATGGCGTGTATTTACCCCTTACTTGGTCAAATTCTGGTAGCTTGCCAGGCGGTCCTTTGCGTCCTGCTCCGCCTTTGCGTACAGCGCGTCGGCCTTGTCCGGGAAGGACAGCTTGAGGGAAGCATAGCGGTTCTGACCGAGCAGGAACTTCTGGAAGTCGCCGGTCGGCTCCTTGGAATCGAGGGAGAACGGGTTCTGGCCCGCTTCCTTCAAATCCGGATTGTAGCGGTACAGGTGCCAGTAACCAGCCTCAACGGCCTTCTTCTGCTCTGCCTGGCTCAGGCCCATGCCGCACTTCATGCCGTGCTCGATGCAGGGGCTGTAGGCGATGATCAGGGACGGGCCGTCGTATGCCTCGGCCTCGCGGATGGCCTTCAGGGTCTGGGCCGGGTCTGCGCCCATGGCGATCTGCGCGACATAAACGTAGCCGTAGCTCATGGCCATCATGCCAAGATCCTTCTTGCGGGTCTGCTTGCCGCCCGCCGCGAACTTCGCGATGGCCGCCGCTGCGGTGGACTTGGAAGCCTGGCCGCCGGTGTTGGAGTACACCTCGGTGTCGAGGACGAGGACGTTGATGTCCTTGCCGGAAGCGAGGACGTGGTCGAGGCCGCCGTAGCCGATGTCGTATGCCCAGCCGTCGCCGCCAAACGCCCAAACGCTCTTCTTGGTGAGGAATTCCTCATTCTGGCGGATGAATGCCGCTTCGTCGCTGGCATCCTCTGCGATTGCAGCAAGCAGGGCGTCGCTGACGGCGCGCGACTGCGCAGCGTCGTTGCCCTTTTCGAGATATGCTTCGCAAGCATCCTTGGCGACGCCGCGCTCGGCCAGCGTATGAACCGCCTGCGCGAGCTGGAGACGGACGGCATCCTGGCCGAGCAGGTAACCGTAAGCGTACTCGGCGTTGTCTTCAAACAGGCTCATTGCCCAGGCGGGGCCGTGGCCGTTCTTGTCGGTGCAGTACGGGGAGGACGGAGTAGAGCCGCCGTAAGCGGACGAGCAGCCCGAAGCGTTCGCAATATACATGCGCTCGCCGAAGAGCTGGGTGACCAGCTTGATGTACGGGGTTTCGCCGCAGCCCGCGCATGCGCCGGAGAACTCGAAGTATGGCTTTGCAAACTGGGAGGTCTTGACAGACTTGGCGCTGACAGCGTCCTTCTTGACCTCAACCTTGTCCACCGCATAGGTCCAGCGGATGCCCTCGCCGAGCTGGGTTGCGAGCGGCTTCATGACAAGCGCCTTTTCCTTGGCCGGGCAGACGTTGACACAGCTGCCGCAGCCGGTGCAGTCGTAAGGGGAAACCTGCAAACGGTACTCGTACTTGTCCAGACCGGCGCCAAGCGCCTTCTTGGTGGCGAAACCGTCCGGAGCAGCCGCCTTCTCCGCCTCGTCCACGAGGATCGGGCGGATTGCAGCGTGCGGGCAAACCAGCGAGCACTGGTTGCACTGGATGCACCTGGACATATCCCACTCGGGAACCTCGACTGCTGCGCCGCGCTTCTCATACTGGGAGGTGCCGGCCGGCCAGGTGCCGTCCTCAAGGCCGTATTTGGTCATCATGGAAACCGGCAGCACGTCGCCTTCCTGGCGGTTCATGACCGATACGACCTCCTTGATGAAGTCCGGGGAATTGTCCTCCTTCGGCGCGTCTTCCGCAGTGGCCCACGAAGCCGGAATTTCGATTTCAACCAGTTCGTTGAGGCCGTGGTCAATGGAAGCGTTGTTCATGTCAACAACCTTTTGGCCCTTCTTCTTAAAGTAGGACTTATAGATGGCTTCCTTCATTTCGGTGACCGCCTGGTCGACGGAGATCACGCCGGAGAGCTTGAAGAAGGCCGCCTGAAGGATGGTGTTGGTGCGGTTGCCGAGGCCGAGGCCGCGGGCAATATCAATGGCGTTGATGATGTAGAACCTGGCATGCTTGGCCGCCAGAGAGCGCTTCATGGAAGCGGGCAGGTTCTTTTCCAGGCCGTCCATATCCCACTGGCAGTTGAGCAGGAACGTGCCGCCGTCCTTGAGGTTTTTGACCATGTCGTACTGGCGGACATAGGACGGGTTGTGGCAGGCGACAAAATCGGCCGAGCTGATGAGGTAGGGGGAGCGGATGGGGTCCTTGCCGAAGCGCAGGTGGGACTGGGTCAGGCCGCCCGATTTCTTGGAGTCGTAAACAAAGTATGCCTGGCAGTACAGGTCGGTGGCGTGGCCGATGATCTTGATGGAGTTCTTGTTTGCGCCGACCGTGCCGTCCGAGCCCATGCCCCAGAACTCCGCGCTGGTCTGGCCTTCGGGCGCGGTGTCGATCTCCTGGGTCAGCGGCAGGGAAGTGAAGGTCACGTCGTCGACGATGCCGATGGTGAAGCCGTTCTTCGGGGCCTCGGCAGCGAGGTTGTCATACACCGCGAGGATCTGGCCCGGGGTGGTGTCCTTGGAGCTCAGGCCGTAGCGGCCGCCGACGATCTCCATCTCGATGCCCTTTTCTTTGTAGATCGAGCAGATGTCCTGATAAAGCGGCTCGCCCGTGGCGCCCGGCTCTTTGGTGCGGTCCATGACAGCGATGCGTTTGCAGGTTGCCGGGACGGCGGCGAGGAAGTGTTCGGCCGAGAACGGGCGGTACAGGTGCACGTTGATAAGGCCAACCTTGCGGCCCTGTGCGGTCAGGTAGTCGACGGTCTCCTTGGCGGTCTCGGCAACCGAGCCCATGACGATGATCACATGCTCCGCGTCCGGTGCGCCGTAGTAGTCGTACAGGTGGTAATTGCGGCCGGTGATCCTGTTGATCTCCTCCATGTAATGCTCCACTGCGGCCGGGACGGCGGCAACCTTCCCATTGCAGGCCTCGCGGCACTGGAAAAAGATGTCCGGGTTGACGGTGGTGCCGCGGGTGGAGGGGTGCTCGGGGTTGAGCGAATGCTTGCGGAACGCCTTCAGCGCGTCCATGTCGACGAGCGGGCGCAGATCCTCGTAATCAAGGGCTTCGATCTTCTGGATTTCATGCGAGGTGCGGAAGCCGTCGAAGAAATGCAGCACCGGCATGCGGCAGTGGATGGCGGCAAGGTGGGAGACCGCGCCGAGATCCATGACCTCCTGCGGGGAGGAGGACGCGATCATCGAGAAGCCGGTCTGGCGCACGCTCATGACGTCCGAATGGTCGCCAAAGATGGACAGCGCGTGCGCGGACAGGGTGCGCGCGGAAACGTGGAATACGCCCGGCAGCATCTCGCCGGCGATCTTATACATGTTCGGAATCATCAGCAGCAGGCCCTGCGACGCGGTGTAGGTCGTCGTCAGCGCGCCCGACTGGAGCGAGCCGTGCACCGTGCCTGCGGCGCCGCCTTCGGACTGCATCTCCACGACCTGCACCGGCTGGCCGAAGAGGTTTTTCTTTCCGTTGGCTGCCCACTCGTCCACATACTCGGCCATCGGGGAAGATGGTGTGATCGGGAAGATGCCCGCCACTTCGGTAAAGGCGTAGGAAACGTATGCGGCTGCCTGGTTGCCGTCCATAATTGCGGTTTGTTTACTCATACAGATTGCCCCCTTGTTTTTTTGGGATTTTTGTTCTTCACGCACGCGGGTTGTCGGGTTGTAAAACCAATCTGCGGCGCGCCGTCCCGGCGCATGCCCGATCGCGCAGAGCGGCAAGATCGAACAGGCTCCGGATGCAGCGCCGCATTCAGGCGGTTCTTTCTCTTGCTGATTTCATGATACCCGCCCGGCGGGGCGCCGTCCTTGCCCGATTTCATATTTTTTTTGCAGTTTATCACCTGTTGCTGTTTGCATACAAAAAGGCCGCCGCAGCGCCTTCCCTTATCGCGCCGCAGGCGGTTTTTGCTGTTTTGCATCCGTTTCCGGCCTACCTGAAAGGATGCAAAAAACAAGGCGGTTTCTGCAAAGCTTTGTGCCCGCGCATTCATTACAATAAAGCCAGAAGACAGGGGAACCTGCCGGGGGGAAACCTCCCAAACACGACCGTAAATTCTGTCGGCCCCAAACAGACCGGCACCCAAATTTTAAGGAGGCACATTATTATGGACATGAGTTATCTGAAGGACATGCCGATCGCAGTCCTGGGCGGCGGCGCTGTTGGTAAGACCATGGCGGCGGACTGCGCGCTGGCTGGCAAGGAAGTTCGCATCTGGGATCAGCCGGAATTCGCAAAGAGAAACTTTGTCAACATCGAGAAGACCGGCATCACCCTGAGCGGCAATCAGTTCAGCTTCTTCGGCTATCAGCGCAAGGGCATCGCCAAGGTCGCGCTGGCGACCGACGACCTGGCAAAGGCGGTCAAGGGCGCCGGCATCATCATCGTTGCCACCGTCGCTCTGGGCCACGAGGCGATCTTCCGCGAGCTGGTCCCGCTGCTCGAGGACGGCCAGGTCATCCACATCCTGCCGGATAACTGCGGCACCCTGGTGCTCCGCAAGATCATGCGTGAGATGGGCTGCACCAAGGACGTCGTTGTCGGCGCATGGTACACGGCCCCGTACGGCATCCGCGTGGTTCGCCGCGGCGGCGTTGTCACCAACGAATGCAAGGTCGAAGACCGCATCACCACCATCCGCGGCTGCGCGCTGCCGATGAAGGACAACGAGAAGTTCCTCGCTTCCGCTTACTACATCCCGGCGTTCGACGCCATCATCGACGCGGAGGGCGAGGTGACCATTTCCAAAAAAGGAGAGGAGTTCCATCACGGCTTCGTAGAGGGCAACACCGTTCTCGATATCAACCTGTCGAACGTAAACCCGGTCATCCACGTTCCGGGCACCGTTCTGGCGGTTTCCACCATGCAGAACTTTGACACCGTCCTCGGCAAGAACAAGGCGGACTATTCCCTGTACGCATTTGGCGCCTGCCCGGCAATCGCTGAGGTGCAGGCGAAGTTCTGGGAAGAGGAAAAGGCGCTGGCGGCTGCGATGGAAGTTGGCCTGTGCACGGTGAACTATGAGGACTTCTTCTCCCGCACCACGATGTACGGCAAGGAGTATATGGGCCCGGACTTCGCAGTCCCGTACGAAGAGAACTACCCGAACTTCTGGGGCGACGGTCCGTTCGATCTGGAAAACCGCTACATCACCGAGGACGTACCGGTTGGCTGCTATCTGATGAGCCAGCTCGGCAAGAAGTACAACGTTCCGACCCCGATCATCGACTCCATGATCCTGCTGGCCTCCACCATGCTCAAGCGCGACCTGGCGGGCGATTCCAAGTGGACGCTGGATTACCTCGACATCGGCCACATGACCCACGAGCAGCTCCAGAAGTACCTGCGCGAGGGCGAGTTCACCGCAAAGTAATTTTCATTCCATATGCGCGGCGCAAACATGCGCTGAAACCCGCATATATTCCAGGAAATCCTTCATTCCCGGCGCGGCTGCGGCGGCGGAAACCGCTGCGGCCGTGCGGATACCTCCTAAGCTTACTTATTCCTTCCATAACTTGCGATTTCTTTCTTGCGGAGCGCAGAATTTTTGCGCTCCGCTTTTTTCTGTTCTGCGCCGCCGGCTGCAGATCCACGGCGCAAAAAATCTTGCACGAGGTGCAAAATTGGCGCAAAAGATTTTGCGGGTTTTGCAGCCGCTGTCTTTGCAGGCCGCACATAACAAATCCTCGGGGCTTTTTGTTTCATGAAAATGCAAAAAGCTTTTGAACAAATGGCACAAATCTTGCAAATTGGTTCTGGCATATCATACAAAAATGGCCGTATTTTCGGGGGGAAAAAGTGAAAGTGCATAAAGTGGCACGGAGTTTGCTTTGATTAAGACATAGAGCGACTGAGTACGGGCGCCCCCGCGGTATACAGAGCGCGGGACGCCGAAGGTACATCTGAAACAAAGAATGAATATGGCTTAAGGAGGACTTTATCATGGCAAAAGAGTATATGGAACGCATTGAAGCGCTGAGAAAGCAGTACCTCGCTACCCGCGTGGAGATGGACGTCTACAACGCGAAGTATGTCACAGAGGGCTTCCGGGAAACCGAAGGCCAGCCCTGGATTATCCAGAAGGCCACCGGCTATCTCAACGAGTGCCGCAAGAAGAACATCTACATTCAGGATCACGAGCTGCTGGTCGGCGGCGTGGGCTTCAAACCCCGCTGCGGTATCCTCAACCCGGACAGCGCCTGCTCGGTCATCGAGAACGAGCTGGACACCATCAGCACCCGCCCGTTCGACCCGTTCTATCTGAGCGAGGAGGGCAAAAAGGTCTTTAAGGAGGATGTTGCGGATTACTGGCGGGGCAAATGCGTGCTCGACCGCTGGCGCATCATGGCGCCGGAGGATATGGAGACCCTGCGCAACAACGGTGTGATCTTCATCGACCGCAAGGCGGTTCGCGGCTACGGCGAGACCACCCCGAGCTGGAACCGGATTCTGCAAAAGGGCATTGGCGGCATCCGCAAGGAGGCCGAAGAAGCGCTCGCAAAGCTGGACGACGCGGTTCCGGGCGATCTGGAAAAGGGATTTTTCTACAAGGCCGAGCTGATGGCCTGCGACGCGGTCATCACGCTGGCGCATCGCCATGCCGACCTGGCCGAGCAGATGGCGGCAGAGTGCGCCGACGGCAAGCGCAAGGCCGAACTGCTGAAAATCGCAGAGGTTTGCCGCTGGGTTCCGGAGCATCCGGCGCGCACCTTCTATGAGGCGTGCCAGTCCATCCTGTCCTACGAGTATGCAATTTATATGGAGCAGAATGCTTCCTCCTACAACCTCGGCCGCTTGGATCAGTATCTGTACCCATACTACAAGGCAGACAAGGCCGCCGGCATCCTGACCGACGACGGCGCGCAGGAGCTGCTCGACTGCCTGTGGATCAAGGTCGCGGAAATGTCCCTGTTCCAGGACGAGGTGACCGCGCAATATGCGGCGGGCTACTGCATCACCGTGCAGACCAGCTGCGGCGGTATCGACCAGTACGGCAACGACGCCACCAACGAACTGTCCTACATGATGATCCAAGCCACCATGGACGTCAAGTTCAAGGAGCCGAACCTGTCCGTGACCTACAGCATGTCCAAAAACCCGGATTCCCTGCTGCACAAGGCATGTGAAGCGATTGGGATGGGGCTGACAATGCCGGCGATTTACTGCAACGACGTGGGGATCCGTATGATGCAGAACAAGGGCGTGCCGCTTTCCGAAGCCTGGGACTGGAACCCCTGCGGCTGCGTGGAAACCAACCTGTCCGGCCGCATGAAGCAGTATACCGATATCGCGGACATCAACATGGGCGAGGTCATCGAACTGGCCCTGAACGACGGCGTCAGCCGCACGACCGGCAAGCGCGTTTCGACCTCCACCGGCGACCCGAACAATTTCAAGACCTTTGACGATTTCTTTAACGCCGTGAAGGCGCACATCAGCTACATCGTCGACGTGATCGTTTCCGGCAACCAGCTGCTCGACTACCTTTCCATGAACTACCGCACCGTGCCGGTGCTGTCCCTCGGCTTCCCGCACTGCATGGAGGCCGGCAAGGATTACAGCCAGCCGGGCGCGGCCAAGTACACCTGCGGCGGCGGCGTGATCACCGTTGGCCAGGCCGACATCGTCAACTCGCTGGCTGCGGTCAAGTACCTGGTCTATGACGAAAAGAAGGTCACCATGCAGCAGCTTTGCGACGCCCTGGCTGCAAACTTCGAGGGCTACGAGGACATTCAGGCCATGTGCCTCGCCGCACCCAAGTACGGCAACGATGATGAGCGCGCAGACTTCTGCGTCGGCGAAGTATTCACCTATGTCATCGACGAGTTTGAAAAGTACGACACCAAGTTCGGCAAGATGACCACCGGCATGCTGCCGGTATCGGGCAATACCCCGATCGGCCAGTGGGTGGGCGCCCTGCCGTCCGGCCGCAACGCCGGCACCCCGCTCACCGACGGCATCGGCGCGACCGGCGGCACGGATACCAACGGCCCCACCGCGCTGTTCAAGTCGGTCAGCCGCATCCCGCACGCGCGCTACACGCAGGGCACCCAGCTCAACATGAAGATCGAGCCGGAGCTGCTCAAGGGCGAGGACGGCATCGCGCATATGATGAACCTGGTCAAGACCATGTGCATGCTGGACGTTTATCATGCGCAGGTGAACGTTGTGGACCGCGATACCCTGCTGGATGCGCAGGTGCATCCGGCGGAGCACCGCGACCTGCTGATCCGCGTTGCCGGCTACACGGCGTTTTTCGTCGAACTTGGCAAGGAGACGCAGGATGAAATCATCGGCCGCACCGAGATCAGCAGCTGGGCCGGCAAGGGCTGCGGTTGTTGCTGATTTAAAACCGGAAGCCTCCGCGCGGGATTTCCCCTGCGCGGAGGCTGTACCGGCCTCATGAAAATAACAATAGGGGATAACGTATGCATGCAATCTTTGCTCAGGCCGTCGGCTTTGCCGCCATGACATTGAATATCGGCAGCTATCAGCTGAAAAACAGCCGTCAGCTTGTTTTGTGCCGCGCATTCGGGGATTTGATCTATATTGCCCATTATCTGCTGCTCGGCGCGTACAGCGGCTGTACCACGGTGGCCATCTGTGCGGTCAACGGCCTGATCTATGGCTGCAAAGGGCAGGCCTGGGCGGAATGGAAGGGCTGGAAATGGCTGCTGTCGGCGGTGCTCGTCACCGCATGCCTGTTTACCTGGCAAAAAGACTTCCAGCCCATCCCCAGCGTGTGCACGCTGGTTTCGATCCTGACCAACATCTGGGTGACCTGGTCTGGGAAGGGGAGCGTGATCCGCCTCGGGAGGCTGCTGGTGGCGGGGCCGGCCTGGATCATCTATACGGTATCCGCAGGATCGATCCCCGGTACATTGGCCGAGCTCGTTGGCATGGCCTCGGCGGCGGTCGGGCTGTGGCGATACGGCATAAAGAAATCGGAAGACGAAATTTAAAAAGGCAAAAGACAAACAATAAGGGAGGCGCGCGGCGCAATGGAACTATTCGACAAAGACAGAAAGGGTCTGGTGCTCCGGATTGAGCGTTCGTCGATCCACGATGGACAGGGCTTCCGCACGGTCGTGTTTTTGAAAGGATGCCCCTTGCGCTGCCAGTGGTGCTCCACGCCGGAAAGCCAATCGTTTCAGATTGAGCAGGCGGACGGCAAAACGTATGGGAACTGGATGACCGTGGAGGAGGTCATGCGGGAAATCCGGAAGGATTCCCTGTTTTTCTTCATCTCCGCCGGCGGGCTGACCCTGTCGGGTGGGGAAATCCTGGCGCAGCCTGAGTTTTCACAGGCGATTTTGAAAAATACGCGGCAGGAGTGCATCAACACAGCCATTGAAACATCCTTTTTCGCGCCGTGGGAGAACGTGGCAGGGCTGCTGCCCTATGTCAACACCGCCTACGTGGACATCAAGCTGGCGGACAGCCGCCGGCACAAGCAGTACTGCGGCGTGGACAACAGCCTAATTTTGCAGAACCTGCAAAACACGAACGGGATCGAGGGGAACCTCCGGCTGGTTGTCCGTGTACCGATTGTCCCCGGAATCAACGATTCCGAAGAGGAACTGCGGAAAATTGGAGAATTCTGCACCAGACTGCGCCGCCTGGATCACGTACAGCTGCTTCCATACCACAGGCTGGGAACCGAGACGTACAAAAAGCTCGGCCGCCCCTACCTGCTGGAGGGCGTCAAATCCCCGACGGCGGAGGAAATGGCGCGGCACCGCAGCGTGATGCGGCAATATGTAAACAAAACGATTTGATCCATCCGGGGAAACATGTGGATTTGGCAGGGAGGAACCGATATGAGCCAGAAAGTAGACATCCATATTTATCATGAGTGCAGCGGGGAACATACGCATGCATACCCGCAGATCCTGGTGCCGCTGCAGGAAACCATGAAAATCCGGGTCGGGGACGCCGAATACGAGGTCACCCCGCAGGAGCTGTGCTTTATCCCGGCCGGCATGGTGCATCAGTGCAACTACCAGGGCAAGCTGCTGGTACTGAACCTTTCCGAGGATATGTCGGAGCAGCAGGACGCGGTTTTGCTGTCCTATCCCCTGATCATGTCCATGCGCGGGCAGATCACCCAGCTGGTCGAACTGATCCAGGCCGAGCTGAAGCAAAACCCGGAAAGCAAGTCGGTGCGGTATCTGTACAGCTATTTGTACAGCAAACTGATGGAAAACTGCGCGGCGCCATCCATCCGCTATATCAGCGAATGTTATCATCTGCCCATCACGGTCAACCAGCTCGCGAAAATCGAAAGCTATAACGTCACCTACTACAGCGATTGGTTCAAGCAGCAGACCGGGTTTTCCCCAAGCCTGTACCTGCGCTGCATCCGCATCAACCGCGCCAAAGAACTGCTGGCCAGCACCAATTTCAGCGTCATGGAAATCGCTGTGATGGTCGGTTACAGCAGCAATTCCACCTTTACCCGCGCGTTCCACAACATTACCGGCATGACCCCGAAGGCGTATCGCGATTGTCCCTGCTTTAAGCGCATCGGCTGAAATACATAATGGAGAAAAGAGGCATGGCCTCAAAACAGAAGGAGAGAAAAAACCATGATTACTGCAAAGAATGCAAACCGCAAGTTCAAACTCGGCATGCACACCTACACCCTGCACCTGAGCGGCCTGGGCGAAAGCTGGGGCTTCCAGAGCGAGGGAAAAACCTTTGAGTTTGAGAAAGTCATTAACCTCGACAAGCTGATGGATATGTGCGTGGAAGAGGGGATCGAGGTCATCCATATGACGCTGGTCGACCTGGACGACGACCTTTCCGACGGGCATCTGGCCGCGGTCAAGGCGAAGGCCGAAAAGCTCGGGCTGGATCTTGAGCTGAACATTTCCTTTAACGCGCCGTCCGACCCGCGCGTCAACTGCACGATTGAGGAGTCCCTTGAAATCGCCCACAAACTCGGCTGCAAACTGGTCAAGTATTCGACCGACGTCGAGCATCCCCATCCGCTGTCCCATTCCTGCATGTGCCCCGAGGCAATGGCGCAGATGGCAAAAATTGTAATGGATTTTAAGAAAAACATCCCGACCATTGAGAAATACGGCATGAAAATCGCCATCGAGAACCACTGCGACCTGTTTGCGGACGAGGTGATCTGGATGGTCGAGCAGCTCAACCACCCGCTGATCGGCGCATGCTGCGATACCATCAATTCGCTGATGATGGCCGAAGGCATCAAGGACTGCATCGACAAGATGGCGCCGTACTGTTATTGTGTGCACTTCTGCGACAACCGTGTGTTTGCCGACCCGGACGGCACCCATTCCCTGGGCTGCGCGATCGGCGACGGCGACGTGGACGTGGTCGAGGTGATGAAAATCCTGCGCGAAAAAGCGCCGGAAGAGCTGGATACCATTGACCTGGAAATCGAGCTTCCGCTGAGCGGCTATACCATCGAGGACGGCCGCAAGGAAGAAATCGACGCGATGCGCAAGAGCATCCGATACATGCATGAGGTGCTTGACATCGGCATCAAGGGCCGCTAAGGCGCGGCGTTCTATCGCCGGAAGTTTTTGTTTGGAAGAAGAGAATAATAAATTTCCGGATCTGGCTGCCTCAGCCGGGTCCGGAGATGGAAAAGGAGGATAGGAAGGCAGAGAAAAGAGGAATTCGGATAAGGAGAAAAAGAATATGAGTTTTGCAGGTTGGATTTTAAAAATCGACAATATGCTGTGGGCGACCCCGCTGATTGTGCTGACGTTCGGCTCCGCGGTACTGTTCTGCATCTTTATGAAGTTTGGTAATGTGACCAAAGCGAAGCTGCAATGGAAACTCCTCACATCGGGCGGAGGATCGCAGGAAGGGATATCCCCGTTTGAAACCTTCTGCTCGGTGGCCGCATATCGTGTCGCTGTCGGCAACATCGGCGGCGTTATGGTGGCGATTATGTACGGCGGCCCCGGCGCTGTATTCTGGATGATCATCACTGCGCTGGTAACCTCTGCAATCGCTTACGCGGAGAACAGCCTTGGCCAGATCTATAAGGTTCGTATGGATGGCCAGTACCGCGGCGGCCCGTATTTTTACATGGAACGCGGCATCCCGATCAAGGCGCTTGGAAAGATCATGGCGTTGCTGTTCGCGGTCTTTGCAACCGTGGGCGTTCCGCTGCTGGTGACCGGCCCGAGCGCGAATAACATTGCCATGGCATTTGAGAACAGCTTCGGCGTAAGCCCGCTTATTTCCGGTGCTGTTGTTGCCATTCTGCTGTTTCTCGTCATCTCGGGCGGCGTCCGCCGCATTGCAAAGTTCTCGACGATTATTGTACCGTTTATGACCATCGGCTATCTGATCGTCACCGTCATTGTATTGGTTGGGCATGCCGGCGCCATTCCGTCGACCATGACGATGATGGTTGGCAGCGCGTTCAACACGCATGCAATCTTCGGCGGTATGATCGGCGGCGCATTCTCGTATGGCGTCAAGCGTGCGGTCAATTCCTCCGGTTCGGGCTTCGGGGAAACCCCTCCGTCGGCGGCAGCGGCAGAGACCCCGCATCCCGCGACGCAGGGCATGGTCAATGCATTCTCCGTTTATATCGACGTTGCCGTGTGCTTCTGCTCGGGCATCATGGCGCTCGTCACCGACTGCTTTAACGTGCTCGGCCCGGACGGCGTGGCCTATATGCATATCGGTGAAGGCTCCCAGGTCATGACGGCGCAGGCCGCGAGCAATACGGCGGGCGTTGTCTGGGTGCAGGAGGCGGCGAACTCGGTGATGCCGGGCATCGGCGGCGCGCTGATTGCGATTGCGCTGACCTGCTTCGCATACTCGACCTGCATTGCCTACTATTATGAGGGCGAGTCGGGGCTTGCTTACCTGATGCGTAATTCGAGTGAAAAATCCCGTAAGGCGGTCATCTGGGCGATCCGCATCATCATGCCGATCTTTTTCTTCATCTGGGCAAACGTTACGGCAGGCACAGCCTGGGCGATTAGTGAGATTATGTTCGCGCTGATGGCCTGGTTCAACCTGATCGCGCTGCTGTTCGTCGCGCCGACGGTGAAGAAGGTCTACGACGACTACATGGCGCAGCGCAAGGCTGGCGTAAAGGAGCCGTATTTTAACCCGCAGAAGCTGGGCATCAAGAACTGCGACGTCTGGATGGAAATCAACAAAGAACGGATCGAACAGGATAAAGAGTCGGTATAAACCGGTTCTTTTGCACGCGCCTTTATCTGGGCGGTTGTTTTGAGAGGTGATCCGTAATTCCGGCATTGGGGCAACCCGGTCCGGTTTGCGGAAGCCCAATGAAAAACAGCCGCGTGATCATGCAGCAATACCCTTCTCCCCCCGCACAGGTGAATTTTGCGGGGGGGGTATTTTTCCTATTTTTTCAATATTCTAATTCTCCAGCCTACGATTTCGAATAAAAATGATTCCACTCCAGGGGGTAAACAAAGTGAAAGAAAAAATCAAGATTCGGCCGATCGTCATGTCCGTGACGGTCATTTTGTTCATCGCCATGCTGGCGGCAATCGTAATTAACGCAGAAGGGTTTTATTATATCCTCAACAACCTGGTCATGAATAACCTGATGTCCGGGCTTGGCTGGGCGGTTGCCCTGGTCATGCTGTTCATGGTCATCCTGTGTATCATCGTGATGGTCACGCCGCTTGGCAAGATCAGGCTCGGTGGCCCGAACGCGAAACCGAAATTCAGCTACCTCCAATGGTTCGGCATCTCGCTGTGCACCGGCATCGGCGCGGGCGTGGTGTTCTGGGGCGCGGCCGAGCCGCTCCTCTTCGCCATGGAGCCTTCCCCCAGCACCGGCCTTGTGCCGGGCAGCAACGGCGCGGTGCTCTGGAGCATGCTGCACTGCTTTTTGCAATGGGGCCTGACGCCGTATGCAAGCTGCGTGATTATGGGCGTCATCCTGTCGTACGCGATCCTCAACATGGGCGCGCCGTTTAAGGCAAGCTCGCTGCTGGTACCGGTCTTTGGCAAAAAAGTGGTGAAGAGCCGCTGGTGCGATGCGTTTGACGCGGTTTCGGCCTTTGCCCTGACCGCCGCGGTGGCCGGCGGCCTCGGCTATGGCGCGATGCAGCTTTCGGCGGCAGTCAAAGCCTTTGCCGGCGTGGAACCGAACATGACCGTTTACGCGGCAATTATTATTGTGATGTTTTTCTGCTACAACGCATCGGCAGTGAGCGGCCTGCGCAACGGTATCACCAAACTGTCCAACTACAACACGCAGTTGTTCTTTATCCTGCTGTTCTTCGTCCTGCTCGCTGGCCCGACCGGTTACATCTGCAACCTGTTTACCGAGAGCCTCGGCGAATACATGAGCGAATTTTTCTCGGCCAGCCTGTACACGGCCCCGTACCCGGACAGCGGGCTGTGGCCACAGAACTGGGATATGTACTGGTGGGTCGACTGGATGGCCTATGCGCCGCTGCTCGGCCTGTTCATGGTCCGCGTAGCCTATGGCCGAACGCTGCGCGAGTTTATTCTGATCGAATGGCTGTTCCCGGCCCTGTTCGGCATTGTCTGGTTCTCCGTATTCGGCGGCACGATCCTCCATGCCCAGCTGTTTGACGGCATGGACTTTTACAGCATTTATCTGGCGGACGGCGCGGAAGCCCTGACCCTGGCCATGTTTGACGTGCTGCCGCTTGGCACGATTGCAAAGATCGTCATGCTGATTATTATTACCATTTCCCTTGTGACCCAGTGCGACTCCATGACCGTGACCCTCGCGGGCATGTGCATGGAGGAGAGCGACGAAAACACCGAGGCGCCGGTACCGCTCAAGCTGTTCTGGGGCGGCGTGTTCGCGGTGGTTGCGCTGGTGTTCACCGTGCTCGGCGGCATTGCGGGCGTCAAGACCATCAAATCGTTTGCGGGCATCCCGCTGACCTTTGTCTGCCTGTTTGTCACGTTTGGTTTCCTGCGCTATATGGCGAAGCGTCCGCGTACGCGAAACGGCGAATACGAATACGAGGATGGGGTCAAGGATGCGCCGGACAACGGCGAACCGATGGCGAAAAAGAGCAGCATCAAAATCCTGAGCAAGTTCGGCTTCTGATCCCATACAAGATGCAGCGGGCGGCGAATGGAGGTTTCGCCGTCCGCTGTTTTTTCAGAAAAGCAAAAATTACATGAGAGGATGCACACTGCCCGGCGGGGCAATCGTTTATAATAAATTCACAGGCAGTTCATCGCCGGTTTATCACGGTCAGAATGCAGCAGGCGGCAAGCCCGCTGCATTCTGGCTTTCCGGGCGGTATGCTGCCATGCCCTTGCACCAATCTTTAGGAAAGGACGGACCTACCATGGTAATCCGGAAGTTTAAAAAAATCCTCGTGGCCAACCGCGGCGAGATTGCGCAGCGCATTTTCCGGGCCTGTTATGACCTGGACCTGCGCACGGTTGCGATCTATTCCCAGGAGGATACCTACAGCCTGTACCGCACGCGCGCGGACGAAGCCTACCGGATCGGGGAAAACAAAAGCCCGCTGGCCGCTTATCTGGACATCCCGGCCATCATCGATCTCGCCAAACGCCGCCAGGTGGACGCCATCCATCCCGGTTATGGGTTCCTGTCCGAAAACGCGGAATTTGCGCGCGCCTGCGACCAGGCGGGCATCACGTTCATCGGCCCTTCCCATACCATCCTGGAGCAGATGGGCGACAAGCTGACCGCGAAAACCATTGCCGCCGCCTGCGGCGTGCCCACCATTCCCGGTTCGGCGCGGCCGCTGACCGACGAAAACGACGCGATTGCCCTTGCGGAAGCATACGGCTATCCGGTGCTGCTCAAGGCGGCCGGGGGCGGCGGCGGACGCGGCATGCGCCGCTGCGACAGCGCGGAGGACATCCGCGTCAATTTCCGCATGGTCAAAAACGAGGCGCAGAAGGCGTTTGGCAACGAAGATATCTTCATCGAAAAGTATCTCGTGGAGCCCAAGCACATCGAGGTGCAGGTGCTGGGCGACCAGTACGGCAACATTGTGCACCTGTTTGAGCGCGACTGCTCTTTGCAGCGGCGCTACCAGAAGGTGATCGAATTCGCGCCCGCGTGGAGCGTCCCGCAGGGCGTCCGCGACCGGCTGTATGCAGATGCGGTCAAAATTGCGAAGTATGTCGGCTACGTCTCGGCGGGCACGATTGAGTTCCTTGTCGACCGCGACGGCAACCATTATTTTATTGAGATGAACCCGCGCATCCAGGTGGAGCATACGGTCACCGAGGAACTGACCGGCATTGACCTCGTGCGCTCGCAGATCCTCATCGCGGAAGGCTATGCGCTGGCGGACGACGGCATCGGCATCCGCTCGCAGGAGGATGTAGCCGCGCGCGGCTACGCCATGCAGTGCCGCATCACGACCGAGGATCCCAAGAACAATTTCCTGCCCGATACCGGCAAGATCACTTCCTATCGTTCAAGCGGCGGCCACGGCGTGCGCCTGGACGGCGGAAACACCTACGCGGGCGCGGTGATTTCGCCCTATTACGATTCCCTGCTCGTCAAGATCACCTGCCACGACCACGCGTTCGGCGGCTTGTGCCAGAAGGCGCTGCGCGCCATCAGTGAAGAGCATATCCGCGGCGTCAAGACCAACATGCCGTTCCTGACGAACATTTTACAGCATCCGACCTTCCGCGCGGGCAAATGCCACACCCGGTTTATCGACGAAACGCCCGAACTGTTCGACTTCGAGGAAGGCCGCGACCGCGCCACCAAGGTGCTGCGCTATATCGCGGAGATCCAGGTGAAAAACCCGTCCGCCGAGCGCGCCCAGTACGACGCGCCGCGCTTCCCGCCCTATGAACATACGCCGCCGCGGTGTGAGGGCCTCAAGCAGCTGCTTGACCGGGAAGGCCCGGAGGCGGTCAAGCGGTATGTGCTGGATGAAAAGCGCCTCCTCCTCACCGACACCACCATGCGCGACGCCCATCAGTCGCTGCTGTCCACCCGCATGCGCACCCGCGACATGCTGAACGCCGCCGAAGGCACAGCGGAAATCCTGAACCGGTGCTTTTCGCTCGAGATGTGGGGCGGCGCGACGTTCGACACCGCGTACCGCTTCCTGCACGAGTCGCCGTGGGAGCGCCTGGAGCTGCTGCGCGAGAAAATCCCGAATATCCCATTCCAGATGCTGCTGCGCGGCTCCAGCCTGGTCGGCTACGCCAATTATCCGGACAACCTTGTACGCGCGTTCGTGCGCGAGTCGGCTAGGGCGGGCATCGATGTGTTCCGCGTGTTCGATTCGCTCAACTGGCTGCCCGGCATGGAGATCGCCATGGACGAGGTGCTGAACCAGGGCAAGCTGTGCGAGGCCGCGATCTGCTACACCGGCGACATCCTCGATCCCAAGCGCGACAAATATTCGCTGCGCTACTACATAAACCTGGCGAAGGAAATCGAAAAGCGCGGTGCGCATGTGCTGTGCATCAAGGACATGTCTGGCCTGCTCAAGCCCTATGCGGCGAAAAAGCTGGTCGCGGCGCTCAAAAACGAGGTCGGCCTGCCCATCCATCTGCACACGCACGATACCTCGGGCAATCAGGTGGCCGCGCTTCTGATGGCGGCTGAAGCAGGGGTGGACATCGTGGATACGGCGATCGATTCGCTGTCCTCGATCACGAGCCAGCCGTCCATGAACGCGGTTGTGACGGCGCTCGCCGGACAGGAGCGCGATACAGGGCTGGAGCCGGAGCGCCTGCAAAGGCTCAGCGAATACTGGGCGGACGTGCGCCTGCGCTATGCGTCGTTCGACCATGGCATGAAGGCGCCCTCGGCCGACGTTTACCGCTACGAGATGCCCGGCGGCCAGTATACCAACCTCAAATCGCAGGTTACGGCCGTGGGCCTTGGCGCACAGTTCGAGGCGGTGCGCGAAATGTATATTGTGGTCAACCGGATGATGGGCGATATCATCAAGGTGACGCCGTCGTCCAAAATGGTGGGCGATATGGCCATTTTCATGGTGCAGAACCAGCTGACCCCGGAGAACATCCTGGAAAAGGGCGACGCTCTGACGTTTCCGGATTCGGTGGTATCCTATTTTAAGGGCATGATGGGACAGCCCGCGGGCGGCTTCCCGCAGGCGCTGCAAAAGCTGGTGCTCAAGGGCGAGGAGCCGATTACCTGCCGCCCGGGCGAGCTGCTGCCGCCGGTGGACTTTGCCGCGGCGCGCCGCGAGGTCGAGCGCTTCCTGCCGAACGCGAAGGATCGCACGGTGATCTCGTGGTGCCTGTACCCCAAGGTTGTCGAGGAATTCTGCCGCCACCGCAAGGAGTACGGCTATATCACCCGCATGGGCAGCCATGTGTTCTTCAACGGCATGGCGCTCGGGGAAACCAACCAGATTAACATTGAAGACGGCAAGACCCTTGCGGTCAAGTACCTTGGCCTGGGCGACCACAATGAGGACGGCACGCGCAGCGTGCTGTTCGAGCTGAACGGGATGCGGCGCGAGGTCGCGGTGCCCGACGCTCTGGAGGAAAAGGCCGCCGCGCAGCGCACGCCGCTGGCCGACCCGGAGGACAAGGCGCAGATCGGCGCGCCCATGCCCGGCGTGGTGTCCCGCGTGCTGGTGCGCGAGGGCGACATGGTCGAGCACAACCAGGCGGTGCTCCTGATCGAGTCCATGAAGATGGAAACCTCGGTGGTCGCGCGCATGGCGGGCCGTGTGGATCAGCTTTTGGCAAAGGAAAACAAGACCGTGGGAGCCGGCGAGCTGCTCGCCGTCATCAAGTAGAAAAGAGAATGAAACTGCCCCAGGCCGCGCGGTGCGCATGGCCTGGGGCAGCGTTGGTTTTACAGGGCTTTTTTGACGTTAAATTGCTTTGTCGGATGCGGGGGGATCGGAGGGCTGCCCTTCGGCGGCTGCGCCAAGCAGGTTTTCCGCATGAAACAGGTACTGCGGCCCGATCAGCATGTCGATGCCCATGCTGGAACAAAATTTGCGGCCCTTTTCGGTCAGGGTCGGGTAGCCGATCGCGCTCAGGCGCAGATCCGGCCGCACCGCGCGGATCTGTTTGAGCGCAATGGTCAGCAGCGAGCCCACGCCGATGTCGTCAAACTCGGTGAACGGGTTGTGGCGAAACACATGCTCCTGTAAATAGTGGAAGATTACTTTGCGGGTGTCCTTGCGCGACATGCCGTAAAGCAGCTGCACCAGCTCATCCACATTGAATACAATCGCGTCTGCATGCTTTGCCAGGTCGCCCGCGATGCAGGCCGCGCGCGGCGTGGCGATTTCCACGCCGACGCTGCATTCGATGCCGTGGGCGCCCGCATATTCCGAGATGACGCCGCCCAGGTATTCCACCTCCCGGCAGTCGGAAACAAAGGGGATCAGGACGGACAGCGCATGAACGCCGCATTGCTGCGCCGTGGTAAACAGCGCGCGCAGGAAGGCGCGGAACACCAGCTCGTTGCTGATGAGCATGCGGCAGCCGCGGCAGCTGAGATCCGGATTGACGTCCCGCAGCGCGGCGGCCTGCCCGCGCAGCCATTCGGCCGGGCGGTCCATAAACGCGCTGAGGCGCGAAATCTCGGCCGGCGTTGCCGGCAGAAAGGCGTCGATGGGACGGTCGGGCAGCCGGATGCACAACTGCTTTTTCATGCATTCCTCAATTTTCTCCGACCATAGCATGGTCTGGCTGCGCATCATCTGCACGAGCCGCGGGTCGTGCTCCGTTTCCGGAGGGTCGATCATCAGGCTCTGCATCAGCAGGCGCTGGTTTTCCATGCGCAGCAGGCAGTCCTCGCCGGTGAGCATGATCCCGTCCGTATCCAGGGCGGATTCCAGCCCCTCCACAGCGTCAACCGCGGTAAAATATTTCATGGCTATAACCCCTTTCTCGCTTCATCCGGTCCTTTGGGCGGATGGCTTTTTTCGTTTCAGGCAGGAAAGCCTGCCGGCACGAAACAGCCGTGCGGGCAGGCCCTCTATGGAATTGCGGAGCTGCAAAGGCCGGGAAATGGCAAACCGTGCCGGCAGCTGCCTTACATCGCCATGCGGTAGATTTCCGCCGCGATTTCCGGCGTCAGCTTGACAAAGTTGCCGTGGTTCGGCGCGCCGTGGAACATGTTCTCGACCATCTTCGGGATATCCTCTTCCTTGCCGCCCAGCTCGCCGATGGTGGTGGGCATGCCGATATCCTTCATGAAGTTCTGGAAGCACCGGATGCCTTCCATCGCGGTCACTTCAGGATGCTCGAAGTCGATCTGGCAGCCCCAGACGCGGTTTGCATACATCACAAAGCGGCCCGCGCCCTGTGCCTTCATCGCATACTCCATCCAGTACGGGAAGAGCAGCGCCAGGCCTGCGCCATGGGAAGCGCCGTAGAGGATGCCGATTTCGTTGTCCATGTGGTGGGTGCCCCAGTCCTGCGCGCGGCCCACGCCGGTGGAGTTGTTCTGCGCGATCATGGCCGCCCACATGATGTTTGCGCGCGCTTCATAATCGTTCGGATTGGCCATGACGCGGCGGCCTTCCTTGATCATAGTCAGCATGACGGCCTCCAGCAGGCGGTCGGTCAGCTCCACATCCTTCGTGTGGGTGAAGTAGCGCTCCATGCAGTGCGCCATGATGTCCGCGATGCCGCTTGCCGTCTGGTACGGGGGCAGGGTCATCATCAGCTCCGGGTTCATGATGGCGAAGAGCGGGCGCAGGATGTCGCCGTCCGCGCAGCGCTTGTACTGGTTGCCGTCCTCGGTGACCAGGGTGACGACCGAGTCGGTGGAGCCTTCCGAACCGGACGCCGCGATGGTGACCACGCAGCCGACCGGCAGAGCCTCGGTGACAGGGCCTTTTTTGCCGCAGTAGAAGTCCCAGAAATCGCCGTCATAGACCGCGCCGAGCGCAATGCCCTTAGCCGAGTCCATGACCGAGCCGCCGCCAACCGCGAGGACGAAGTCCACGCCTTCCCTGCGGGCGAGCTCGATGCCTTCGTAAACCAGGTCGCTGTGGGGGCTGGCCTTGACGCCGCCAAGCTCGACGTGCGCGATGCCCTCTGCGTCGAGGGAAGCCTTCACGCGGCCGAGCAGGCCGGAGCGGACAACCGAGCCGCCGCCGTAATGAATCAGCACCTTGTGCCCGCCGTACTTTTTCACGTACGCGCCGGTTTCGTTCTCGGTGCCCTTACCAAATGCAAAGTAAGTCGGGCTGTAGAAAGTAAAGTTCTCCATAAAGCAAGCCTCCTAAAAATTTTCATCTCATGCGGCAGGATGGACGCCGTATCCGAATCAACTACCTTGCCCTTATTATAATCAGGGGAAAAAGGGCGTGATGTGCATTCCATCCTCTTTTTTTTGCAGCATCTCGCTTTTTGGATTCCGGGCGCAAACCCGGCGGCTTTGCGCCGCCGGGAAGGGCGTAAGCGCGCGCACCACAAACTGCAAAAATCACATGAGAGCAGGCACAGCGCCCGCGCGCGTATTTTTTTATAATAGAACCAGAATGGGAGCGGTGTCAGCCGCCGTCAGGAGGAATGGTTATGCAAAACCGGTTGCAGGAATTCTATCAGGGCCTGGATTTGCAATATGCGCAGGGGGATCTGGGGGAAGTGGAAAAATTCCTGATTACAAGCGCGATCCGCGCGCAGAAGAGCGGGCAGAGCGGCGCGGAGGAGCAGATTGCCGTATACAATGAGCTGGGATCGTTTTACCGGGGGGCGGGGCGGTATGCGCTGTCGCTCGATGCGTTTGAGCGGGCCAGGACGCTGGCCGCCGGCGCGGTGGGAGAGAATTGCAGCCAGTATGCCACGATTTTAAACAATATGGCGGGCACCTACCGCCTGATGAAGGACTATGACCATGCAATTCCCCGGTTTCTTGAGGCCATCCGCATTTACCGCGAAGAAGGGCGGCAGAAGAGCTACGCCTATGCGAGCGTGCTCAACAACCTCGCGCTCGCCTATCAGGAAACCCGGCAGATCGACAAGGCGATCGCCTATCTCGAGCAGGCGCTGGTGCTCATTGAAAAAATGCCCGGCCACAGGCACGAGGTCGCGGTGACGTACAATAACCTGACGTCGCTCTACTATGCGGCCGGCAACCCGAAGCTGGCCATGCTCTGCCTCAACCGCGCGCTGCTGGAATTTGAAAAATGCGCGGACGAGGAAAACGTCCACTATGCCGCGGGTCTCAACAGCCTGGCCGGGTTCCTGTATGCCGAGGGGGAGTGCGAGCGAGCCCTCCGGCTATACCGCAAATCGGCCGAGTATACCAAGCGGTTTTTCGGGGAAAATGTGGAGTTCGCCATCACCTGCCAGAACATGTGCTGGGTATATAAGAAAATGGGCAAATGGGACAAGGCGATTGCGGTGCTCGGCAAGGCCGAAAAAGTCTATCAGAAGCTGCTTGGCCCCGAGCATGAGCGTACCCGCGCGGTGGCCGACGATTTGCAGCGCCTGCAGCAGGCGCGCGGCGCGTGACCGGGCTGGAGCTGGCGCGGGAATACTATATGCGGCACGGGCGCGCGGCGCTGGAGAGGAGCGTCCCGGAGCGGGCAGCGCGGCTCGCGGTCGGGCTGGCCGGGGAAGGGTCGGAGTGCTTTGGGTTTGACGACGCCCTGTCGCGCGACCACGATTGGGGCCCGGCTTTCTGCATCTGGATGGAGGAGGACGATTTCCGCGCGCACGGGAAAACCGTGCAGGCGGTGTACGACCGCCTGCCGCGCGTGCTGGACGGCTACGCGGCGCGGCGGGACGGGCCGCTCAGCGGCGGCCGCGTCGGGTGCCTGTGCATCCAGCAGTGGTTTACGCGCTACACCGGCCTGCCGGAAGGCCCGGAAACGCTTTCCCAGTGGCGGCGCGTGCCCGAGGCTTTTCTCGCGACCGCGACCAACGGCCAGGTTTTTGCCGACCCGCAGGGGCATTTCACGGCCATCCGGGAAAAGCTTCTGCGGTTTTACCCCGAGGATGTGCGCATCAAGAAGATCGTGGCGCGCGCGGCGGTCATGGCGCAGGCCGGGCAGTATAACTATCCCCGCTGCCTGCGGCGCGGGGACGCAGTGGCGGCCCAGCTTGCGCTCGCGGAGTTTACCAGGGCCGCGCTGTCCATGGTGTATCTGCTCAACCGGCGGTATGCGCCGTTTTACAAATGGATGCACCGCGGCCTGCGCGGTTTGCCCATCCTTCCGCGCGCCGGGGAGCAGCTCGCGGCACTCAGCCGTGCGCGCGGCACGGACGCGCAAGAGCGCATCGAGGGCGTCTGCCTGACCGTGGCGGCCGAGCTGCGGCGGCAGGGGCTGTCCGGCCGTACAGACGCTTTTTTGCAGGAGCACTGCATGGAGATGATGGGGCGCATTAAAGACCCCGCGCTGCGGCGGGCACATATCATGGAGGAGTGACTGGAGATGGACAACATGTTTTTCACCCGGGATCAGTTTGCGCCGGAAACGCTGGAAAACGGCGTCGTGCGCACGGTGAAGGGCTATATCGGCGACCTGATGGTGGTGGAGCTGCGCTGGAAGCGCGGCATGGAGGGCGCGGTGCACACCCACC
>URFQ01000038.1 GCA_900547195.1 uncultured Butyricicoccus sp. | reverse complement strand
CAGGAACGCGCCATATAGATTGATCCCGCACAAGCCTCCGCGCCGCACGATTTCAGAAAACTGCAAATCGGTCAGATTGCGCAGGTGCCGGCACTCTGCGCGGCTGTCCGAATGGCTGGCCACGAACGGCGACTCGGTCTCCACGCACAGATCCCAGAACCCGCCCTCGGACAGGTGGGACACATCCACGATCACGCCCAGCTTCACAAGCTGCCGCACAAGCGCCCTGCCCTGCCCGGTCAGTCCGGCGTCGTTGTCCACGGCTGCGCCGCAGGCATACGGATTGCGATAGTTCCAACTCAAGGTGACAAGCCGCACCCCCGCATCCACCGCGCGCTGCAAATGCTTCTCGGAGGTCAGCAGGTCGGCGCCCTCGATGGACAGGAATGCCGCCGCCTTGCCCTTGGATTTGGCGCGGTCAAAATCCTCGCTGTCAAAGCAGGGCATAAGCCAGTCGGCGTTTTCGCGGAACTGCGCTTTGGCTTCCGCAAGCAGCGCGTCCAGCCGCTCCTCAGGCGGCAGGTCGAACAGCACGCGCGCACGCTTCACCCCTTCCGGCGCTTTCGCGCCGCAGAACAGGGCGAAAAACTGCGCATAGTGGCCATAGCGGGAGACCTTTTCGCGGTCGATCATCAAATCGTTTTCACGCAGGCGTTTGCCGGTCTCATAGCATTCAAAAATCGTATCACAGTGCAGGTCAAAATAATTCAAAACAAGTTCCTCCTCATGCGTCAAACGCATTTTTGAGGTGATGGATGGCGGCCGAGGCCTGCGCCCCTTCCGGCAGGTAAACCTCAACCACATCAAAGCGCGGCTGCAAGGCGGAGGGATGCGTGCTCAGCCACTCTTCCGCCGCCAAAATCAGCTTTTTGCGCTTGGCTGGGCCAACCGCTTCACAGGCCGCGCCATAGCGTGCATTCTTCCGCAGTTTGACCTCCACCAGAGCGAGAAAGCCATCCTTGCGTGCAATGAGGTCAAGCTCCCCGAACCGGGTGCGGAAATTCCGCGCCACAATCTCATAGCCGTGTGCAGCGAGATATCCGGCGGCAAGCTGTTCACCCAGCGCGCCGCGCGTCATGGTTTTTCCTCGGGGTGCTTTTCGTAGAATTTTTTCAAAAAGGTCATGCGGTGGATCGGGCTGGGGCCATGCGCGAGAATGGCCGCGTAATGCGCCTTGGTACCGTAGCCCTTGTGCTTTTCGAAAAGATATCCCGGGTACTGCCGGGCGTAGTCCAGCATAAGCCGGTCCCGCGTCACCTTGGCGAGAATGGACGCCGCCGCGATGGAGGGGCTTCTCGCGTCGCCGCCAACCAGGCATTCATGTGGGATGTCCAGCCCCTTGCTGCGGTTGCCGTCCACAAGCGCAAAATCCGCACGAATGGACAGGCCGGCCACCGCATTTCCCATCGCGCGGAAGGTGGCTTCCAGAATGTTGATCTCGTCGATGACGTAATGATCCACCAACGCGACCGAATACGCAAGCGCCCGCTCCTTCACAAGATCAAACAGCTGCTCTCGCTTTTTTTCCGTCAGCTTTTTGGAATCGTCCAGGCCTTCGATGTCGCAGCCAAACGGCAGGATGACCGCTGCCGCGCACACCGGGCCGGCCAGCGGGCCGCGCCCGGCCTCGTCAATGCCGCAGATTGCCGAAAAGCCCCGCGCCTTTACACCGGTTTCAATCTCCCAGTTCAGCATCAGTATATTCCTCCGGGGTTTCCAATGTGATGCGGCCGAGCACGCCGCCGCGGTATTCGTCGAGGAACGCACGCGCCATGCGCTCGGTGTCGATTTCCCCGCCGCGCATCATAAAGCCGCGTTTTTGCCCGACCTGCTCAAGCAAAGTATATCCCAGGAAATCCACCTCTTCCCCAGGTGCGGGGAGGGTCAGCTTGTAGCGGCTTACAATGGCTTCGGGCGCGCGCACCGCAAGAATCTCAAACAGCTTGCAGGCGAGCGTTTCCACATCGAGAATGTCGTCCTTGACTGCGCCGGTGGACGCGAGCAGCAGGCCGGTGCGTTCGTCATCGAACTTGGGCCACAGGATCCCCGGAGTATCCAGCAGATCGATGCCGTCGCCCACGCGGAACCATTGCGCCCCGCGCGTCACACCCGGCTTATCGGCCGCCTTGGCCGACTTGCGGCCGAGAATCCGGTTGATAAACGTCGATTTCCCAACGTTCGGGATGCCGACCACCATGACGCGCACCGCACGGCCGGTCTGCCCCTTTTCATTCCATTGTGCGATTTTATCCGCCAGCACCTCGCGCGCCGCGGCCGCAAATTTTTCGGCGCCCTTGCCATGCTGGCTATCGGTCTCGAGGACCGCCCAGCCTTTGGCGCGGAAATACGCGGCCCAGCGGCGGGTCTCATCCGGGGCGGCAAGGTCGATGCGGTTCAGGATGATCATGCGGGGTTTTGCGCCCGCGATCTCGTCCATGTCCGGATTGCGGCTGACCATGGGGATGCGCGCGTCCACAACCTCGCACACAATATCGATATTCTTCAGGTTTTCAAGCATCTGGCGGCGGGTTTTCGCCATATGCCCCGGATACCACTGGATATTCATGAAGTTTTTCCTCCAAAGTTTTCCGGCGGCCAGACGACGGCCAGCACATGGCCGATCACATAGCGCTCGTCGACCATGCCAAGACTGGAATTGCGGCTGTCGGTCGAGCCGTTGCGGTTATCGCCCATCACAAACAGGCAGCCCTCGGGCACCGTCTGAGGAAAAGCCATGTCCTCCTGGTTCATTGGCAGCGTAAACTCATTGGTGTAGGGTTCGTCCAGCTCCTCGCCGTTGACGTACACGCGGCCCAGCGCAAAATCAATGTCAATCTGGTCGCCCGCGGTTGCGATGACGCGCTTGACGATCGGGCCATTCATGAAGCTCTCCTTGTTAAGCACCACAATATCGCCCCTTTTCGGGGTATAGCCGAGGTCGCTGACCACCATCACGTCGCGGTCGTGCAGGGTCGGGAACATGGAACTGCCATCCACGCCAATCAGGCGCACGACAAAGGTAAAAAGTAATACAATAAAGATCAGGGACAGGATCAGCGCCTCGCCCCAATCGTAGAAACTGCTCTGAAAGCGGCCCTTTTTTTCCTGCTTCCGCTCTTCAAAAGGCTCCGGGCGTTCTTCCATAAGGTCTTTCCTCCATTTTGCGAATTGCACATTTCATTATACCGTCCATCCGGCATAGAATCAACAGGAATTTGGCTGTTTCCTGTGCAGTTTCTCAGGAAAACCCCCGCATTGTGCACATACGGAGGCTCCTGTGCATAAGCCGCGTGCATTTTTCCGGATAAAAGAGAAAGAGGGAAACCGAAGCTCCCCTCTTTTTGAATCCCTTTTAGACCTTCTCCGCAACCTTTGCAGCCTTGCCCACGCGGCCGCGCAGATAGTACAGCTTGGCACGGCGAACCTTACCGTTGCGGACGATCTCGAACTTTGCGATGTTCGGAGAATGTACCGGGAAGGTCTTCTCAACGCCTACGCCGTAAGAAATGCGGCGAACGGTGACGGTCTTGTTAATGCCCGCATGCTTCATGGCAATGATGATGCCCTCAAAAACCTGAATACGCTCGCGGTTGCCCTCCTTGATTTTGGCGTGAACCTTGACGGTATCGCCAATCTTGAGCTCGGGCAGGTCGCTCTTGAGCTGCTGCTCAGACAGAACCTTGACTAAATCCATTTTTCAGTCTTCCTTTCATCCTAGACATTCGTGCCCTATCATTGGATTAAGGCCTTTTTCCGGCCGGTAAGCAGAGGAATGCCCGTTATCGGTTTTTAATTCTATCATAATCTGCGGCTGAATGCAAGCATTATTTTCCCGCCGCGGTATGCTTTTTTCACATCCCGTCATAAACTGTCACTTTGCCCGGATAGAAGATTTGTTTCCCTTCTGTTATTGTTATTTTATACGAAAGCGACTATACTGTATATAGCAGTTTCAATAAATTCCAGGTTCCGCCGCCCCAAACGCGGCCAGCAAAGGAGTGCTTCCCATGTGGGCTTATGAAAGCGTATTCTATCAGATCTACCCGATTGGTTTCTGCGGCGCGCCCCGCGCGAACGACGGTATGACGGTCAGCCGGATCGGCAAGGTTGCCGGCTGGATCCCGCACATCCGGAAACTTGGCGCGAACGCCATTTATTTTTCCCCGATTTTTGAGTCGGACAGCCACGGCTATGACACTCGCGATTTCCGCAAGGTGGACTGCAGGCTCGGCACCAACGAAGATTTCGCGGCTGTCTGCAAGGATTTGCATGAAAACGGCATCCGGGTCGTGCTTGACGGCGTATTCAACCACGTCGGCCGCGGGTTCTGGGCATTTCGCGACGTACAGGAGAAAAAGTGGGACTCCGCCTATAAGGACTGGTTCCACATCTCCTTTGACGGCAACTCAAACTACAATGATGGCTTCTGGTACGAGGGCTGGGAGGGGCATTACGAACTGGTCAAGCTCAACCTCCGAAATCCCGCGGTCGTGGATCACATCTTTTCCTGCATCCGCGGCTGGGTCGAAGAGTTCGACATCGACGGCCTGCGTCTGGATGTCGCATACCTGCTCGACCGTGAGTTCATGAAAGCCCTGCGCCGCTTCACCGAATCGCTCAAGCCGGAATTCGTCCTCATCGGCGAGGTCATGGGCGGCGACTATAACATGGTCGTCAACGACGAGATGCTGCATTCCTGCACCAACTACGAGTGCTACAAAGGCCTGTACTCCTCCCTCAACTCGATGAACCTGTTCGAGATCACCCACTCGCTCATGCGGCAGTTCGGCCCGGAAAACTGGACGCTTTACAAGGGCAAGCACCTGGTCAGTTTCGTGGATAACCACGACGTAACCCGCGCGGCTTCGATTTTGACCAATCCGCAGCATTTGCCGCTGCTGTATGGCATGATGTTTGGTATGCCTGGTATCCCCTGCCTGTATAATGGCTCCGAATGGGGTGCGGAAGGCGTCAAGACCCCGGGCAGCGACGATGTGCTGCGCCCCAGCTTCGACGCACCCGAATGGAACGGCCTGACCGACGCCATTGTGTCCATGGCAAAGGCGCACCGCGAAAGCAAGGCGCTGTGCTATGGGGATTTTAAGCATTTGGTGCTAACCAACAAGCAGGCCATCTGGGAGCGCAGGGCGGAAGGCGAGCGCGTGCTGATTGCAATCAACGCAGACGGCGAACCCTATACCGCACATTTCGACGCGGGCTGCGGGATGGCAACCGATCTCATCACCGGGAAACCGCATGACTTCGGCGGCGGCAGCGAGCTGCCCCCCTATTCGATTGCATTCTGGAAGATGGAGCGGTAAACGAACCAATCAGGCAGGCAGTTCATAGGCTGAGCCAGGAGGCTATGGTCTATGGATTGTCTGCTTGTTTTTTTGATGTCGCTTGACGCGCTGCTCGCCTGCCTCGCGCTCGGCGCACAGGGCATCCGGGTGGAGCCGCGCAGCCGGTGCGTGATTGCCGGGGTCGGCGCGGGATGCCTTGCCCTGTCATTTGTCTGTTCCGGGCTGCTTCAAACCCTGCTGCCCGCAGCGCTGTTCCATTACATAAGCTGCGGCGCACTGCTTGTCATCGCGCTGCTTTGCCTGTTTGAGGAAGGCTGCAAGCGCCTGTGCGCGCGGCTGGCGGCGCACGCGGCGCCCCTTACCTTCCAGCTGCACGGCCTGCGTGTCGTGCTGCAGATCTACGCTGAGACTGCACAGGCGGACGCCGACCGTTCGGGCACCCTGTCGCCGTCCGAGGCGCTGCTGCTTGCGCTGCCGCTGTCGCTCGACTCGCTGCTCACCGGCCTGTCGATTGTGGCTGCGCCCGCGGAAGCGTTCGCCCTGCTCATGCTGTCGTTCGCATGCGGACTGATTGCCGCCGCAGGCGGCGAACGGCTCGGACGCAGGCTTGGGCATGCGGCCGGGCAATCGGCAAGCCTTGTCAGCGGCCTGCTGCTGCTCATGGTTGCGCTGTGCAAGCTGCGTCTCTAACCCCTGAAAAGGAGGACGTAATGAAAAAATACATCCCGAATGTGATTACGATCGTGCGTATGCTGTGCGCGGCGCCGCTGCTGATGCTCATTCATCAAAACCGTGCTGCGGTCGGGGAATCATGCTTTTGGGGACTCTGGCTGTTCTGTGGGGTGAGCGACGCGGTGGACGGCGCACTGGCCCGCCGTTGGAAGGCGGCAAGTCCTGCCGGCGCACTGCTAGACACGATCGCGGATGCGGCGGTTTTTATTCCGATGGCGTACATCTTTTGGCTGCACGTCCGCATTTCGCAGCACATCGTCATTTGGGTCTGCGTGATCTTTGCAATACGTCTGATATCGCTTCTCGTCGGCGCGGTCAAATTCCACACACTTGTCATCCTGCACACCTGGCTGAACAAGCTGACCGGCGTGCTGTTGTATCTCTTGCCGCTCATGTCCACGCTGTACGAAGATCACCGCGCTGCCGGCTTCCTGTGCATCATTGCAAGCTGCGCAGCCGCCGAAGAACTGCTTATTCTCTGTACTTCAAATACGCTGAATCGCGATGTGCGCGGTTTTTGGGAAACACTAAATAATTCTTGACATATGCCAATAATAAGGCTATACTGAGAATAGTAAATGGCATATGCCAAAAACCAAGGAAGTGATCCCATGCCCCGTCCCTGCAAACGCCGCCGCATTTGCGCCATGCCGCAGCAGCGCGGCCTGCTGCCCCTCCCGGACACCAGACGCACGCGCGAAATTGTGACGATGACGCTCGATGAATACGAAGCCATTCGCCTAATTGATTTCGAAGGGCTCAGTCAGGGGCAATGCGCTGAGAGCATGACGGTCGCACGCACAACCGCGCAGGCGATTTATGCATCCGCCCGCCGCAAGCTGGCGGCCTGTCTGGTCGAAGGAAGGGAACTGCGCATTGAGGGCGGTGACTTTGTCCTTTGCGAAGGGCCGGAGCACGGCTGCGGCTGTCCCCGTTGCTGCGGGCGCAGCTGCCAAGGCATCGGATCCAAGTAAACGGAGGAATTTTCATGAAGGTAGCAGTCACTTACGAAAATGGCCAGGTGTTCCAGCATTTTGGGCACAGCGAGCAGTTTAAGGTGTTCGACGTGGAAAACGGCGCGATTGTGAAGTCCGAGGTGATTGGCACAAACGGCAGCGGCCACGGCGCGCTGGCAACACTGCTCAGCGGGCAGGGCGTGGATGTGCTGATCTGCGGCGGCATTGGCGGCGGTGCGCAGACGGCGCTGAAAGAAGCCGGTATTGAATTGTTTGGCGGCGTATCCGGCAGTGCAGACGACGCAGTTGCAGCTTATCTTGCAGGTACGCTCGCCTACAATCCGGATGTACAGTGCAATCATCATGGCCATGAGCATCAAGGCAATTGCGGCAGCGGCGGCTGCGGAAGCCATACCTGCGGAAATCACTAAGGCGCAAAAAGCCCCCGGCCTTGCCGGGGGCTTTAGATTGCCAGAAACTACAGTTTTTTGACAAGTACGCCCGCCACCATGAATGGCTCTGGGCGAAGGAGTTTTGAAAAGGCGCACACTGTGCCGGATCTTTAAAAATGGCGTGCCAAAAGCAGGCCGTGTTGATCTGGTATAAATAAGCCATTTCAAAACTCTTGCCATCAAAAAAGTCACGCACATGTCGTGACTTTTTTAAATATTGAACGCGCGCTGCGGCGCGAAGAACTTCTTCGGCGCGATCAGCTTTTCTTTGCTTAGACTGTATAAACCTGGAGGGTCTCATAAACTTCAAAGACCTTCTTGAGGGTCGCCATTTCAGTGCCTGCCAAACGGGCGCTGGCACGTCCGGTCGCAACGGTGTACTTGGCCAGTTCACAGAAGCTCAGCCCGGTGCTCATGGAGTTCGCAATGGCGCCGACCATCGCATCGCCGGTGCCGACCGCACCGCAATCGAAAACTTTCGGGTTGCAGTTGACATACAACGCTTCGGGTTCGTCCCTCGAGACAAACAGCGCGCCCTCCTGCGACATGGAGACACAAACCGCACGCGCACCCATATCGAGCAGCTTGCGAGCACTATGAATCACAACCTCAGGATCTGCAGAAGCATCGTCGCCGGTCGCATCCGCCAGTTCAAAAATATTGGGCTTGACAAAATCAGGTTCCAGCTTGAGCGCCTCAAGCAGGCGCTCGCCATCCGCGTCAATGATCAGGCGGCATCCAGCCCGCTTAATTTTCTTGCAGAGTTTGATGTAATTTTCCAGCGAGAACTGCGGCGGCACCGAACCGGTGATGACAAAAATGTTTTCAGGCTGGAGATAGTGCTCCACACGTTCAAGGAAGCGTAAGTAATCGCCGTCGCTGATTTTAAAGCCCGGCTCATTGATCTCCGTGTGATCGCCAAACGCGTCAATGACCTGCACATTGACACGGGTTTCGCCCGGGACATCCACAAAGTCATGATGGATATCCGCCGCGGTAAGCGCATCTTTCATAATGCGGCCATTGGAGCCGGCGCAGAAGCCAAGGGCAACGCTTGTGCCGCCGAGCGCTTTGACAGCGCGCGAAACATTGATGCCCTTACCGCCTGGTTCGACCATGGTGCTGACCGCGCGGTTGAGCTTCATCGGGGCGAGAGGGCGGTCGATCCGAATGGTACGGTCGAGCGCAGGGTTCAGGGTAATGGTGATAATCATGCGGGAAACCTCCTGTGTGCATCTCTCTTCATCTATAATATATTTTACCCACTTTCCTTTCTTTTGTAAATAAAAATTCTAGATTTCTGATGAAAATGCTGCCCGTATTTTCCATCGGACGCAAAAAACCGGAGACCAGTCCAAATGTCTGATTCTCCGGCATTTCTGCTTTTACGGATGCATTTCCGGCTCCTCGGCTTCAATTTCCGCCAGAATTTTGCGATCCTGCTTGTCCTGTGGCTCAAAGGCTGCAAACAGGTCGGGCCGGTCGCGCCGGGTGCGCGCGAGCGACATCTTGCGCCGCCAGCGCAGGATATTCGCATGATGGCCGGAAAGCAGCACCTCGGGTACCTCCTGCCCGCGCCACACGGCCGGGTGGGTATACTGCGGATACTCGAGCAGGCCGTTCCAGTGGCTCTCCTCCTGAAACGCGGTCTCGTCGGGCAGGACGCCCGGCACCATGCGGCACACCGCGTCCGCGACCGCCATCGCCGGAATCTCGCCGCCTGTGAGCACAAAGTCCCCGATGGAGATTTCCTCGTCCACACAAGTGTTGATGAAGCGCTGGTCAATGCCCTCATAGTGGCCGCAGACGAGGATAAACCGGTCATATGCAAGCAATTCCCGCGCCTTGTCCTGCGTGAACGGCGCACCCTGTGCGCTCATCATTACCGTATGGACATGCTTGCCGCCGGTCAGCGCCTCATGGCACAGATAAAGCGGCTCGGGAAGCATCACCATGCCGCGTCCGCCGCCATAAGGCGAATCATCCGCCTTATGGTGCTTATCAAGCGCGTAGTCGCGGATGTTGGCCGCGCGGATTTCCACCAGTCCCCTGGCCTGCGCGCGGCCGATAATGCTCTCGCGCATCACCCCATCGATCAAATCGGGAAACAGGGTCATGATATCGATTCTCATTCGATCAGTCCTTCAATGGTTTCGACAGTGATGATCCCCTTTTTGAGATCAATGCCTTTGAGAAACGGCTTGCACGCCGGGATCAGCGCATCCGGCTTCCCGTCGCGCTGGATGATATACAAGTCATGCCCAGCTCCTTGATGGACGTCACGCAGCTTGCCGATGGTCTCCCCGGTGCGCACGTCGAATATCTCCAGCCCCAGAATATCCTGGATAAACACCAGATCGTCCGGCAGCTCGACATCCTCACGGTCCAGATAGAGAACACGGTTTTTGAGCGCCTCGGCCGCCTCGCAGGTGTCTACGCCCTCGAGGCGCATAATGACGCAGTTTTTGTGGACATACGACTTTTTGACCTGCACCGGCTCGGTGGGCGACAGGTACAGCGTATCAAAATCGAGCAGCACTTCCGGGCTGTCGCACCACGACTGCACCTTGACTTCGCCGGCCACGCCATGGGTATTGACGATTTTCCCGGCCTCTAAGAATTGCTTTTTCATGGTCTCCTCCATAAAGTCAAAAGAAAAAGACCTGTCATCCTGCGACAGGTCTTTGAAGGGTTCAGTCACAGATCTCGACAGAAACCTTTTTGTTTTCCCGATTGCCGGCAGCCTTCATCAAAGTACGGATTTCCTTCGCGATACGGCCATGGCGGCCGATGATCCGGCCCATGTCGTCTGCGGCCACGCGCAGCTCATAGGTGATCTCGTCGCCCTCCACCTTTTCCTCAACGGAAATGGCGTCCGGTTCGGATACCAGGTTCGCTACAATGTAGGTCAGAAGTTCTTTCATGTTCACAACCTCACTCCATTACAGCACGCCGGCCTTTTTCAGGATGCCGCGAACGGTGTCGGTCGGCTGTGCGCCATTCTTGATCCACTTCTGAGCACGCTCAGCGTCAACCTTAACCTCTGCCTCAGCGGTCATGGGGTTATAAGTGCCGATTTCCTCGATAAAACGACCATCACGCGGATAACGAGAGTCGGCAACAACAATACGGTAGAACGGAGCCTTCTTGGCGCCCATTCTGCGCAGTCTGATCTTTACCATCTCTTTTTCACCTCCTTGAAATAGCGAATGTCTATTGTAAAATAATTTTACACAACGTTAAAACGGGAGTTTGAAATTCCCAAGGCCCGGGAAGCCGCCGCGCTTTTTCTTCTTGCCGCGCTTCTGCATACCCACAAGCTGCTTGGTCATTTTCTGCATCATCTCAAACTGCTTGAGCAGCTTGTTGATCTCCTCAATGCTCAGCCCACAGCCGGCCGCGATGCGCTTTTTGCGGCTGTAGTTGATGATCGAGGGGTTGTCGCGCTCCTTCGGCGTCATGGATTGGATGATGGCTTCGGTGTGCGCCATGGCCTTTTCATCGACCTGCGCGCCTGCGAGCGCCTTTGCGTCCACGCCGGGGAGCATGCCGAGCATTTCCTGCATGGAGCCCATGTTCTTCATCTGCTGGAGCTGCTCGTAGAAGTCGGTCAGCGTCAGCTTGCCGGCCGACATCTTTTTGGCAGTTTCCGCCGCCTGCTTTTCGTCAAACGACTGCTGCGCCTTTTCAATGAGGGTCAGCACATCGCCCATGCCGAGGATACGGGAAGCCATGCGGTCAGGGTGGAACGGTTCGATGTTGTCCAGCTTTTCGCCGGTGCCGATGTACTTGATCGGCTTGCCGGTGACCGCCTTGACCGACAGCGCTGCGCCGCCGCGGGCGTCGCCGTCCATCTTGCTCATCAGCACGCCGTCGATGCCGAGCGCCTCGTCGAACGTCTGCGCAACATTGACTGCGTCCTGGCCGGTCATCGCATCGACGACGAGCAGGATCTCATTCGGTCTGACCTCGGCCTTAATGCGCTTCAGCTCATCCATCAAAGCCTCGTCGATATGGAGACGACCCGCGGTATCAATGAATACCAGATCATGGCCGTTTTTTCGGGCAAAGTCCACGCCAGCCTTGGCAATTTCAATCGGATCGCCCTGCCCCATCTCGAACACCGGGATGCCGAGCTGAGAGCCGACCACCTTGAGCTGTTCGATCGCAGCCGGACGGTACACGTCGCAGGCGACGAGCAGAGGCCGCCGCTGCTGCTGTTTCTTAAACAGGCCTGCAAGCTTGGCGCAGTTGGTCGTTTTACCGGCGCCTTGAAGTCCGGCCATCATGACGATGGTGGGCGGATTCGGCGCAATGGTAATGCGGGCGTTCTGTCCGCCGAGCAGCGCGGTCAGCTCCTCATTCACGATCTTGATGACCTGCTGTGCGGGAGAAAGGCTCTCCAGGATATCCGCGCCGGTTGCCTTTTCGGTGACGGCTTTGATAAAATCCTTGGTGACCTTAAAGTTTACGTCAGCTTCCAGAAGAGCCAAACGGATTTCACGCATGGCCTCCTTGACGTCGGCCTCGGTGAGCCGGCCGCGGCTCCGGAGCTTTTTGAACGTATTGGAAATTTTTTCAGTTAAGCCTTCAAATGCCATAGTTCCCTCCGGTTCAAAGGGTGCGTCCGCCGGCAATCGCCTTCAGGTTTTCGTCCAGACGGGCGAGCACACGGGAGATTTCCGGATTGTGCAGTTGGTTGGAGTTGATCAGGCGCAGCCGGTGCACATCGCTCAGCATGGAGTCGATCATGGGGTCGATCCTGCCGTAGCGGGCAACGAGCCCCAGGCGCTGCTCCATGTCGCGCAGCGTATGTTCCGCGCGGACAATGCTATCGCGCACGCCCTGCCGGGTGATGCCGACATGCTCGGAAATCTCCGCGAGGGAAAGATCCTCATTATAATACAGGTCGAACATCTCTTTCTGCTTGTCGGTGAGCATTTCACCGTAAAAATCAAACAGAAGGCACATTTCAAACGGTTTATTCTTCATGGATCCCCGCCTCCAGTGTAAAGGAAAATGACTTTACAACTGCAACGCTATTATATTACAGCATCCGCCCCGGATTGTCAAGAGGCATTTTCAAAAATTCGGTGAAATTTGCAGGGGGCGGCTGGACTTTATGGGCAAATACGGGTATACTGGTTTCATCGTGTCATTAAACATTTTGAAAAGAGGGAAAGCATGAACCGAACAACGATCCGGCTGCACGATGGGGTGCATCTCACCTGCCTCACCGCCGGACATTATAAAACATCGGTGCTGAGCGTCGGCTTTGTCCTACCGTCCACGCAGGATAACACGCTCGCCGCCCTGCTGCCGCAGGTGCTGCACCGCGGCACGGCGGACTGCCCCGACCTGAACGCGCTCGGCCAGACGCTTGACGGGCTGTACGGTGCGCGCGTGTTTCCATATGTACGCAAGACCGGCGATGCAGTTGTGATCGGCACCATCGCAGACGTGATTGACGAGGCCTACACCCCCGGCGAAAACGTGACCGCCCGGCTGGCCGCGCTGCTGCATGCGCTCTGGTATCTGCCTTATAAAGGCAAAAGCGGCCTGCTGTGCCCCGACTATACGGCGGCAGAGGGCGCCAACCTCGCGGACAAAATTGAAGCGCAGAAAAACGATACCCGTTCCTATGCCGTGCGCCGTTTGCAGGAAATCCTGTGCGCGGGCGAACCGTACAGCTTCAATGAACTCGGCTCGGCTGCGGCGGCGCGCGCGGCGGACAACACCGCGCTGACGCATGTCTGGCAGGATGTGACCACGTCCGCGCCCATCGAACTGTTTTACTGCGGCAGCATGGCGCCGGACGCTGTGGCGGACTGCTTGCGTATCTTCTGCAGCGGCGCGCGGCGCGCCATGCCTATCACCCGGCCGCATGGCGCATCCGGCGCCGTGCGCACGGTCACCGAAGAAATGGCGGTCACGCAGGGCAAATTATCGATCGGGTTCCGCACCGGCCTGACCGGCCGCGATGCATGGTATCCGGCGCTCCGGCTGTTCTCCACGGTCTTCGGCGGTTATACCGGTTCGCGCCTGTTCCGCCATGTGCGTGAAAAAATGAGCCTGTGCTATTATGCCAGCGCGGCCTCCGACAAGCTGAAGGGCATCCTGACCGTGGCCTGCGGCATCGAAAACAGCAATTTCGCAGTCGCGCGGGATGAAATCCTGCGCCAGTTGGCCGACTTGCAGGAAGGAAACCTCACGGATGACGAGCTTGAATCCGCGCGCCGGACACTGCTTGACCAGCTCCGCGCCATGCAGGACAGCCCCGCGACACTGGAACGTTTTTTCCAAAGCCAGGCGGCCGGCGGCTTCACGTATGACCTCGATACACTGATGGAGCGGGTCTCCCGCGCCACCCGAGACGAGGTGCTCATGGCCGGGCGCGCCATTTCCCTCGACACCGTATATTTTCTAAAGGGGGTGGCGCAATGATCCGCACCTTTGACCGCGTCCGCGAGGCCATGCAGACGGCAACGCTCGCAAACGGCCTGCGCATTTATTATATTCCCAAACCCGCGTTCTCCAAAACCTTCGCTATGCTGGCAACCAACTTCGGCTCGGTCGATTCCCGTTTTGCGATGGAGGACGGCACGGAAATCGCCGCCCCGGCAGGTGTAGCGCATTTCCTGGAGCACAAAATGTTCGAGGACGCGGACGGAAACGCCCTGCAAAAGTTCGGTGCGACCGGCGCCTCGCCGAACGCCTTCACCAGCCACAACATGACGGCTTACTATTTTTCATGCACGTCAAATTTTGAGGAAAATCTTCGTATCCTGACCAAGTTTGTCTTCACCCCCTACTTTACCGACGCGAACGTTGCCAAAGAGAAGGGCATCATCAATCAGGAAATCCGCATGATGGAGGATACGCCCTTCTGGCAGTCCTATGCAGGCATGTACCAGGGCCTGTACCACGAACATCCGGTGCGCATCCCAATCGCGGGCAGCGTGGACAGCATCGCTCCCATCACGCCTGCCCTGCTGTTCCAGTGCCACCGCGCGTTCTACAGCCCCGCAAACATGGTTCTGGTTGTGTGTGGCACGGCCAGCTTTGATTCCATTGTATCCATTGCACAGCAGTATTCCCCAGGGGAAGCAGCGCACATCGCGTCCCGCAATTACGGTGCGCGGCGGGCGGACGTCTGCCAAAGCGAAGTGGTCCGCACCATGGCGGTCTCACAACCCTCCTTCCTGCTTGGATTTAAGGATCTTCCCGTGCAGCCCGGCGAAAGCCGACTGCGCCGCCAGCTGCTCGGCGAACTATGCTGCCGCATTCTGGCTGGGGAAACCTCGGAGCTGTATGCATCTCTGTATGCCGGCCGCCTGATCAACCGGCATTTCACGAACAGCTATAACCTGCACCCCGGCGCCGCCTGCGCCATGTTCGGCGGCGACAGCCGGGACCCGCGCGCTGCGCGGGCACAGATAGAAGCCGCGGTGCACAAACTTGCCGCGGAAGGTGTGGAGCCTGCACTGTTTGCGCGCATGAAGCGCGCGGCCTATGGCATGACGCTGCGCACGCTGGACCAGCCGGATGAAATTTGCCGCTGCCAGTGCGAAGCCGCATTCGGCGGCGAAGATTTCCCGTCCTTCCCGGATTGGTATGACACAATTACGCCAGAGGATGTGCAGGAAATGTTTACGCGCTGGGCGCAGGCGGGCCGCTCCTCGATGGCGGTCGTCGAGCCCCGTGAAAGGAGTTCATCATGGAGCATGTGATTGCGTTTCCCGGGCTTGGGCTGGAGTTCACACTCAACCGCGTGGCGTTCAACATTCTCGGGAAGGACATCTATTGGTATGGCGTCATCATCTGCGTCGGGTTTGTTGTCGCGGCTGCGTATTCGTCGCGCAAGACCGTACAGTTTGGCTATACCAAGGACAATCTGTATGATTTGCTTTTACTCTGCGTCCCGATTTCCATTGTGTGCGCGCGGCTGTATTATGTGGTTTTTGAATGGGATTCCTACAAGGGGCATCCCATTGAAATCCTCATGATCTGGCACGGCGGCCTGGCGATTTATGGCGGTATCCTTGGCGCGGTCGCGACGATCTGTATCTACGGCAAACGCCACCGCCTGAATATCCCGGGCATGTTGGACGTTGCCGCATGCGGCATCATCATCGGCCAGATTTTCGGCCGTTGGGGCAACTTTGTAAACGCCGAGGCCTTCGGCGGGCCGACCAGCCTGCCGTGGGGGATGGCCATCGACGGAGCCGCGCCGGTACACCCGACCTTTTTCTACGAATCGCTTTGGAACCTGCTCGGATTTTTCATCCTGCATCTGTGCAGCAAACGCCGCCGTTTCCGCGGCGAAATTTTCCTTATCTACGCGGCATGGTATGGTTTCGGGCGTTTCTGGATTGAAGGGCTGCGTTCGGACAGCCTATACATCCCCGGCACGCCGCTGCGCGTGTCGCAGGTGCTCGCCGGGTTCAGCTGCATCGCGGCTGCTGTGCTGCTGATCCTGGGACGGAAAAACAAAGTGGAAACCCTTGGCCAGATCTGGTGCCCGACCGCACTGGAAAAGCCGATTGACCTCGATAAAAAGGAGAATGACCAATGAGTGCAATTCGAATGGACGGTAAGGCGTTGTCTGCCAAAGTGCGTGGCCAGATCCTGGCAGAAACCGACGCGCTGAAGGCACAGGGGATTGTTCCCGGCCTTGCGGTAATCCTGGTGGGAGATGACCCGGCCAGTGAAATCTATGTACGCAACAAAGAAAAGGCGTGCAGCGAATGCGGCTTCTACAGCGAAAAGCATGTCCTGCCCGCCTCGGCCTCGCAGGACGAACTGATTAAACTGATCCATCACCTGAACGCCAACCCCAAAATCAGCGGGATTCTTTGCCAGCTTCCCCTGCCGGAGCAGATCTGTGAGGACGCGGTCATTGCGGCTATTGATCCCAAAAAAGATGTGGATGCGTTCCATCCGGCCAATGTCGGCAAAATCATGATCGGCGATTTCGATTTCCTGCCGTGCACGCCGGCAGGCGTGATGGAGTTGCTTGACGAATACGGAATTGACCCCAAAGGCAAGCAGTGCGTTGTGATCGGGCGCTCGAACATTGTCGGCAAGCCCATGGCCATGCTGCTGCTGCACCGCCACGGCACGGTGACCATCTGCCACAGCCGCACCCAAAACCTTACCGGAATCTGCGCAGGCGCGGATATCCTCGTGGCCGCCATCGGCAAAGCCGCCTTTGTCACTCCCGACATGGTTAAGGAAGGCGCGGTGGTCATTGACGTGGGCATCAACCGCAATGCCGAAGGCAAGGTCTGCGGCGACGTGGACCCGGCTGTTATGGAAAAGGCCTCCTACATGACGCCGGTGCCGGGCGGCGCAGGCCCGATGACCATCACCATGCTGATGAAAAATACCCTCAAGGCCGCGCGCCTGCAGCACGGTTTCTAATCGCAAACGAACTGTCCCGCAAGCGGGTCCGGGGCGCGCCCCGGCGCAGTTCAGGCGCGCAGCCTAATCGCGGCCCGCAGGCCGCGAAAACTCTTTCAAAAATCAGCGTCCTGATTTTTGAAAATACATTGCGTCAAAAAAGCCATCCCATAGGGATGGCTTCAGCTTGTCGAAAAAGTCCTTCGCGCCGCAGCGCGCTTTAAACAGGTTTTCGCCGTTTGCGGCGAAAATCATAAAAACCCGCGACATGTGCGTGGGTTTTTATACAAACCGACGGCAAGTGTGCCCGTAAGGGCGCGCGCAGCCGCCGGAATACTCGATCGAAAGCGTGGTTTCGATCGAAGGCTGTTCGAAAAACATAGTTTTTCGACAGCCTCAAGCCATCCCATAGGGATGGCTTTTGTTATTTATGATACTTCCCGCCCGCCTGGATGTTGAGCGCACGGTACACCTGCTCGAGCACCATGACCCGCGCCAGATGGTGCGGGAAGGTCATGGGCGACATCGACAGCCGCAACCGGGCTTCGCGCTTGAGCGCTGCATCCAGCCCGCAGGAACCGCCAATCAGGAATACAATCCGGCTGATCCCGCCCAGCGCCATTTCGCTCAGCGTGCCCGCAAGCTGCTCGCTCGACATTGGCTTTCCCTCAATGCACATGGCAATGACCGCAGCGCTCTGCGGGATCTTGGCGCGGATCATCTCGGATTCCTTGCGCAGCGCGGCTTCCACCTGCCCCTCCGAGGGACGGTCCGGCAGGCGCTGCTCGGGCAGTTCCACGATCTCCAGCTTACAGTAGCCCGCCAGCCTTTTTTCGTATTCCCTCACGGCGTCTTTCCAGAACTTTTCGCCCAGCTTGCCCACGCAGATCAAACGGACGCCAAGCATACCTGCACCTCCATGGCGTTCAGATGGATGGAATGCTCCATCTCTTCCTTGGGCGCGACATAGACCTCGCATGCAAGCCCGGCGGCGTCAAGCGCCGCGCGTGTTTCGCGCAGCGCGGTCATGGGCGTGTTGTTGTGCTCGCTCAAGTGGGCCAGAATGAGGGTACTTGTCCCATTTTCGGCAAGCCGCAGCGCACAGGCCGCGCAATCCGGGTTTGACAAATGGCCATGGCTCCCCGCCACGCGCTGCTTGAGGGGCCACGGATATGGCCCGGTACGCAGCATGTCCGGATCGTGATTGGATTCCAGCACCACGGTGTCGCAGCCCAGCAGCTGCTTTTCCACCGCCGCAGGGACAAAACCAAGATCGGTTGCAAAACCGAAACGGTGTTCGTGCGTGCCCAGAATATATCCGACGCTTTCGGCCGCGTCATGCGGCGTCAGGAAGGACTGCACATCCACAGTCCCGACCGTGAACGCCTCCCCGCCCCAGTAGGGCCGCAGCAGCTTTTTCGCGTCCGGGTTTTTGGCAAGCAGCGCCTCCACCGTACCCTTTGTAGCATAGACCGGCACGTCATGGCGCTTGACGAACGTGGCAAGACCCTTGACATGGTCGATGTGCTCATGGGTGAGCAGCACAGCATCCAGCATATCAATGGTCAGCCCCATGCGGCGCAGCGCGGCAGTCAGGCGGCGTACCGATACGCCCAAATCAATTAAAATCCGGGTGTTCCCGGCTATGTAAAGGCTACAGTTGCCACTGGAACCACTGGCGATGCTCAAATAACAGTTCTGCTCCATAAATCTACTCCATAGGATAAAATCAGGGCGGGTGTCCCCGCCCCGCACTGTTTACTTTGCAACCGGCATGCCCGGCGTATCGCTGTCCGGGATCTCGGTGCGGAACATATCGGCGCCAAGGCCGACAAACTTCTCGACCAGGTTTTCATAGCCGCGTTCAATGTTCGTGACCTGCTCCACCTGCGTGGCGCCCTTGGCTGCAAGGCCCGCAATAACCATCGCCGCGCCTGCGCGCAGGTCATAGGCGCGCACCGGCGCCGCGGTCAGTTCCGGCACCCCTTCTACCACGGCGATCTTGCCATCGACATGGATGTTCGCCCCCATGCGCACAAGTTCCTCGGTATAGCGATAACGGTTATCCCACACGCCCTCTGTGATAATACTGGTGCCCTCCGCCAGACACAACGCTGTCGTCAGCTGCGGCTGCATATCGGTCGGGAAACCGGGATACGGCAAGGTCTTGACATTGGTCTTTGTCAGCTTGCCCATGCGGCTGACGAGCACGGCATCGTCAAACTCGGTGATCTCCACGCCCATTTCAGCGAGCTTGCAGGTGATGCATTCCAGATGCTTGGGGATAACGTTCTTGATGAGCGCCTGGCCGCCGCACGCTGCAACCGCCGCCATAAAGGTGCCGGCCTCAATCTGATCCGGGATGATGGAATAGGTACCGCCGTGCAGGCGCTCCACGCCGCGGATCTTGATAACGTCCGTGCCTGCGCCCTTGACGTTCGCGCCCATAGCGTTCAGGAAGTTGGCAAGGTCAACAATGTGGGGCTCCTTGGCGGCGTTTTCAATCACCGTGAGTCCCTTCGCGAGTACAGCTGCGAGCATGATATTGATGGTCGCGCCAACCGAAACCACATCAAAATAAATGTGCGCACCGGTCAGGCCGTCCGGGGCGTCCGCATGGATATAGCCGCCCTCCCGGATGGAAATGGTTGCGCCAAGCGCCTCAAAGCCCTTAATATGCTGATCGATCGGACGGATGCCGCCAAAGTTGCAGCCGCCGGGCATGGCGACTTCCGCATGATGGTATTTGCCGAGCAGCGCGCCGATCAGGTAATACGACGCACGGATTTTACGCATCAGTTCATAGGGAACCTTAGCCCCCTGCACACACTCCCCGTCCAGTTCCACCGTCGTGGCATTGGCCAGGCGGACCGATACGCCAAGCTCCCGCAGGATTTCAAGCTGTAATGTTACGTCAATGATTTTCGGAACGTTTTCGATCCGGCAGGGGCCGTCCACGAGCAATGCCGCAGGGACAATCGCCACCGCCGCATTCTTCGCACCACTGATTGTTACCTCTCCGTTTAAGCGTTTACCGCCATTGATGACATACTTGGTCAATTGAACCGTCTCCTTAATATGTTAAAAAGCGGATGCATCCTGCATCGCTGCCTGATATTATCATTATACAAAAGCCGCGCAGCTATGTGATAGGCGCAGGCTGATACTTAAAATATTTTACCACAAGCGCATGCCCGAAGTAAAGGCCTTTCCCATTCTTGTGTAAAATTTCTGTTATTGGCATTGTGCCGATTTTCAGGTTTCTATTACCGTTTTTTTCAGCGGATCGACAAAAAACTCTCCCTCATCTGTGACAATTCGCCAAACCGGGCTGAGCGCGAACTGATTTCCTGCCGCATTTGTCAATAGCAGCCCCGGCTCCATGCTGTCGATACGGGAAGCCAAGCCAAACCCGGCAAACAGCACCAGCGCGTCAGCTGGATTGTAACTTGCATATAGATTGCTTTTGGTAGAATAGGGCTCGGAAAACGTCCAGCGCCCTGTGATGCGCAGGCTTTCCTCACCATATGTTACGGTCAGCCTGCGGTTGAACACCTCGTATCCCGCAGTCTTAAAACTCGCCGTAACCGCGTTTCCCTTTACATCCCACACCAACCCGGAACTGTAAAGGCCGGCGCCTTGCAGCACCTGTTCGGCCTCGATGCGCAGCTGCCCCTCCTGAGGCTTTGCATACCCTTGCGGGGTCAGGCGGGCGTCCAGCTCGCCCTGTTCGTTCCAAACGACTTCGCCCCGGTCGCTTTCAAAGCAGGAGGCCTCTCCTTCATCCCTTCGTTCGGCCGAACCGCCGAGCAGCGCAGCCGCAACCGCGGCTTCCCCTGCACGGCTGCGGTCAATTGAGAGCTGCGGCATCATTGCGGTACCCGGGATCTTCATACTGTCCGCAAGCGTCATGCCGTTTTTTTGCAGGACAGTCTGCACATGCGCGCGCACCTCCTGTCCGCGCTGGTAGGCGAACCACACCTTGCCTCCAAGAGTGCACAAAAGGAAGCTGTCCACAAACAGCAGGATTATAATGAGTATGGTTTTCACGCGGCTCCACTGCATGCGCGCACGCCCCCTTTCAGTTTATTTCTGATAGCACCGCTGCGCGGCAAACGTTCCCTCACCGTCCGCCCGGTAAACCAGCGATGTGCGCAGGCCGCCGGGCGGTGCGGCGGCTGCGGCCTGGATGCCCGGAAGCACCGGCGTCCGCACGCCGGTGGGCTCCAATGTGCGCAGATGAAACCGCGCTTCGATCAGCTTGTTCCCTTGAAATTCAAACCAGGCAAACGGCGTGCCGGCTTCGACCGGGATGCCGCCCACCAGCTGGATAAAGGACAGCACGCAAACATTGTCATCCCGTTCTTCCACATCAAACAGCATTGCCTGGGAGGAATCGGACATGCTCCCCTGTACCTCCCGCAAAAGCGTATAGGCAAAATCCGTTTGCAGCCGCAATACTTCGTCCTGTCCCACCTCTCCAGCTATATAGGCTTCCAGCCCGCCCTCCAGCGCCGAGGTATTGAAGATTACGCTTCCATCCGCCGAGACATGCAGCGTACTGAAGTTTTCGACGAAGACAAGGGTGCTTCCCTTATCTTCGTCATAGGTGCGCACATAAGGATCATACGCAAATGCCTCAAGCAGCGCGGTCAGATCGCTGCCGCCCTGCCCGTCCAGATACCCCGGATACCGAACCGACATCTGCTCCGCCGTTGCACTCTCGCTTTCAAACAGCAGCATATCCGGCCGCACATTGTCTGCAAGGCCGTCTTCACGCTGTGCAGCGAAACTGCATGCGCCTGCGGAAAGCTCACGCATAGCCTCGCGCCATGCGGCGGGGGCCGCATGCGCCGACGCGCAGCGGTATCCGTCTGCATCATGGACGAATAATTTGCCCTTCGCCGTCAGCAGCAGCAGATCCGTCTTTTCCAGACTGTCATGGGAACTCCCCATCCAGCCGGACAGCAGCGCAAGCGGCAGCTCCCCTTCATACCCGAAATAGAGCACTTCCCCCTCCAACGCCGCGGCAAAGTCGGCCTCACTGGCGGGATCAAACCCTTTTGCGCTGCCGAGCGCCTCGCCCATCGGGGCACGCAGCACGGTATACAACGTGGACACCGAAGCAGCATGGTACTGTGCGCCCACCAGCCCGTCCGCGCCGCTGACCGCAATGCGGGTCGGCTCGGCGGCCGCGTCACCGCCGGTGCGGATCTCGAACCCGCTCACGCCATAGGTAAACCGCTGGTACATCCGGGCAAGAAGCGAATCCGTGGGCATGCTGTCCAGATTCAGGCCGGACAGCCAGGTCACGCAGGTCAGCACAACCATGCCCACAAACAGCACGAGTAAAATCGCGTTTTTAATGCGGTTCTTCCGTTTTTGTTCCTGTATTTCCATCATGCATCCTCAATGTGCAGATCGGTTGGCAGGACGATGGTCACCGTCGTGCCTACGTCCAGCGTGCTTTCCAAATGGATGGTGCCGTGATGTGCTTCCACCATCTCTTTAGCAATGGCCAGCCCGAGCCCGGTGCCGCCCTTTTCGCGTGAACGCGCCTTATCCACGCGGTAGAACCGCTCAAACAGGCGCGGCACGTCGTTCTCCGGAATGCCGATGCCGTCATCCTGAATGCGCAGCATCACGTGGCGCTCGTCGCGCCGGCTGGCCAGCATGTCAATATGCCCGCCCGATGGCGTGTACTTGATCGCGTTCGAAATAATATTGACCACCACTTGTTCGAGCCGCTCCCTGTCGCCCATCATCTCCGGCATCTCGCCCTGGAACACAAGGCTAAGCGTATGGCCGTTGTTTTTCGCGTCCAGCTTCATGGCTGTGTACACAGTTTCCAGCATGTCCTTCATCGAAAAGCGGCTGAAGGTCAAATCCATGCGGCCATAGTCCAGCTTGGATAGGGTAAGCAAATCCTTGACAATGCGGGTCATCCGGTCGGCTTCGCTGGAGATGACGCCGAGGAACCGCTTTTCGGTGTCCGCGGGCAGCTCGCCCGCAGCGTCCATCAAGGTCTCGGTATAGCTTTTAATGTTGGTCAGTGGCGTGCGCAGCTCATGCGACACGTTGGCGACAAATTCGCGCCGCGCGTCATCCAGCTTGCGCTGCTCCGTGATATCGTGGATCACCGCAATCACGCCGCGCTCGTCATCGCCTGCGCCGTAGGGCGCAAACAGCACGTTCAGGATGCGGCCCATGCGGCTGATTTCGGTGCTGACCGGCTTGCGCTCGCCCGCTTTGGCGGCGCCGGGCAGCTCCATGCCGGTAAAAATGTCGTGAAAGGTCATGCTTTCCTCAAATGTGACGCCCATCAGCCGCTCGGTTGCCGGGTTCATGTGGATAATGCGCCCATCGGGCGTGAATGCCGCCACGCCGTCGGTCATATGCAGGAACAGGGTGTTCAGCTTGTCGCGCTCCTCCTGCACCTCGCCAAGCGTATTTTGCAGCATTCCGGCCATATAGTTGAACGTTTCGGTCAGGTTGCCGATTTCGTCGCCCGACTGGATGGGGAGGCGGTGGCTGAAGTCGCCGGCAGCGACCAGGCGCGCTTGCTCTTTGATGTTTTCAATCGGCGTGGTGATGGTCTTGGACAGCAGGAAGCTGAGCAGCACAGCCACCAGCAGGCCGAACAGCATGGCCTCAATTACAATGCTGAAAAAGCGCCAGGACAGCGTCTGAACCTCCTGCTTGTCGTCCTTGATGTAGATAATATAGTCCTGGTCGCCGCCGTCAATCGGATAGGCGGCGTCCATGTAGCTGTCAATAACCGCGTTGGTGATACCAATATTGCCGGCCATGGCGGCCAGCAGATTAGGCGTCATTTCCAAATCAACGGCGCCGCCGGTGGACGAAGTGCGCAGGCAGTTGCCATCCTGATCGAGGATATAATAATTCCGGTGCGCGTCGATCCCGAGGAGGCTGGTGTAGGCGGACACAATCAACGCAAGGCGCTGGTCGCCGTCCGGTTCTTTTGCCGCTTCGCTTAGCGATACCCGCATATTGTA
>URFQ01000037.1 GCA_900547195.1 uncultured Butyricicoccus sp. | reverse complement strand
AAAATCATCCGGAATGAAATGTACGGGTACGAAATCCATAATGACGCCAAGCTTTGCCTTATGCAGCTCGTTGACCAGCCAGCAGAAATCGTCGGGCGAACCGTAACGCGAAGTGACGCTGAAATACCCGCCGACCTGATATCCCCAGGAGCCGTCAAATGGATGCTCAGCCAGCGGCAGGAACTCTACATGGGTGTAAAAATGCTCCTTGCAGTACTGGATGAGCGGCGCGGCCAACGCGCGGTAGCCGTATGCGGAGCCGTCCATATGCCGCCGCCACGAACCGATATGCAGCTCGTAGATATTCATGGGGCGGTCATAATGGCCGCCGTCCTGCGCGTCACGCCATATTTTGTCCGTAAAATGAAAGCGCTCCTTCGGCGGTACTACCGACGCCGTGCCCGGGCGCAGCTCAGACTGCCGGGCAAACGGGTCGGCGCGGTCGCGCACACGCCCCTTGCCGCTCTCGTACACGCGATATTTGTAAAGCTGCCCCGGCCGCGCACGGTCTGAACAGATGGTGTAAATACCACGTTCGTCGGTGCGGATCATCTCGGTTTCCTGCCAGCCGTTCCACTCCCCAATCAACGCGACGCGCCGCGCATGCGGTGCGCAGACGCGGAAAACCGTTCCTTCCCGGGTATGCTGTGCTCCGAAATAGCGGTATGCGTCAAACATCCGCCCGCTGAAATACCGATCCAGATCATGCCTGTCCATAGCTTCCCTCTCTTCGTCTCACTTTTTTTCGCGCTGCGCTTTGATACGTTCCCAATAGGCGCGCGCAGCCTGCTCATTCTTATTCTCGCCGTATTCATAATAAGCGCGCCCTACGAGCGCATCCGGCAGATACTGCTGCGCAACCCAATGCCCAGGATATGCGTGCGGGTACTGATAGGTCAGGCCACGGCCAAGCTTGGCGGCTCCTGAATAATGGCAGTCTTTCAGGTGGGCAGGGATGTCGCCATAGTTGCCGTGGCGGATGTCGGCCAGCGCCGCGTCAATGCCGTTGATGGCCGAATTCGACTTTGGCGCAGTCGCCATCAGCACAACCGCTTCCGCAAGGGGGATGCGTGCCTCTGGCATGCCAAGCTGGAACGCCGTATCAACGCACGCTTTGACAATGGAAATGGCCTGCGGATAAGCCAATCCAATGTCCTCGCCCGCCATCACCAGCATGCGGCGGGCGGCCGAAATCATGTCGCCGGCTTCCAACAGACGCGCCAGATAGTGCAGCGCCGCATCCGGGTCGGAACCGCGCACCGATTTTTGCAGGGCAGACAGGATATCATAATGCCCATCCCCATCGCGGTCGTAGCGCATATTGGAGCGCTGTGCAACTTCCATCGCATCGTCGAGCGAAATGACGCCGCCCTCCCTTACGCTGTCGCTGAGCAGCTCGACCGCATTGAGCGACTTGCGCACATCGCCGCCGCAGCCGGTCGCAATCGCGTCCACCACCCCATCCCCAACCGCGATCCGGCGCCCTTCCAGCGCAATGTCCAGTGCGCGGCGCACGGCGCGGCGCATCTCCTCCGCTTCGACCGGCCGAAACTCAAATACCGTACACCGGCTGAGCACCGCGTTATAAACATAAAAATATGGGTTTTCTGTCGTAGACGCAATGAGCGTCATGCGGCCGTCTTCAATGAATTCCAGCAGGCTTTGCTGCTGTTTTTTGTTAAAATACTGGATTTCGTCCAAATATACCAACGCGCCGTTCGGCGCGAGAAAGGTGTCCAGTTCGTCGATGATACGGCGGATATCCGCGATGGCCGCCGTGGTTGCGTTCAGGCGGTACAGCTTGCGTGCGGTCTGTTTTGCAATAATGGATGCGACCGTGGTCTTTCCCACGCCGGACGGGCCGTAAAAAATCATGTTGGGAATTTGGCCGCTCTCGATCACGCGGCGCAAGACGCCGTCTGGACGGAGCAGTTCGGTTTGCCCCACGACGTCATCCAGCGTCTGTGGGCGGATCCGGTCTGCCAAGGGCTGATACATGCGGGCGCCTCCCTTCTCTATATTTATTTCCACATTGATTATACCAGTCCCCGCTGCAAATTACAACATTTGTACGGTTTGTTGGCCATTTTGAAACCGTTGTGTCGGATTTCTGTTTTGGCTATTGACTGTTGCACTTTATCGTGTTAAAATCTCAGGGTAAGGAAATTCCCCCAAATGAGGTGACCACTATGAACAAGCCCTGGCAGGACAAGCTTCGCCGGATCGACCCCTATGTGCCCGGCGAGCAGTCCAAAGACCCGGACATTATTAAACTGAATGCAAACGAAAACCCGTACGCCCCATCCCCGCGTGTGGCCGGGGTGCTGCGCAGCTTTTCGGCGGATCGCCTGCGCAAATATCCGGATGCAAATTCCGGCGTACTCCGCACCGCGCTGGCCAAACATTTCGAGGTGGATGAAAATCAGATTTTTATGGGCAACGGTTCTGACGATGTTCTGGCGCTGTGCTTTCAGGCATTTTTCTGTTCGGATAAGCCGATCCTGTTCCCCGATCTGACATATTCGTTCTACCCGGTATGGTGCTCCTTGTTCCGCACGCCGTATGAAACCGTGCCGCTCGACGAAAACTATCGCATCCATCCAGAAGATTATGCCCGCGACAACGGCGGCGTCGTGCTCCCCAACCCCAACGCGCCGACCGGCATCGGCGAAGGGCTGGACTTTGTCGAACGCCTGCTCGACGTCAATCCGGATTCCATTGTCATCCTTGACGAAGCCTATGTCGATTTTGGCGGCGTGTCCGCGGTCCCTTTGCTCAAAAAATATGAAAACCTTGTCGTGGTACAGACAATGAGCAAATCCCGCTCGCTCGCAGGCCTGCGCGTCGGCTTTGCTCTGGCCTGCCCATCCCTGATTGCAACACTGGAGGCGGTCAAAAACTCGTACAATTCCTACACGATGGATATGGTGACGCTGGAAGCTGCCGCCGCTTCGGTGGAAGACGATGAATACTTCCGCGACACATGCTCGAAAATCATCGCCACCCGCGCGCGCTTCACGGATGCGCTGCGCGCGCTGGATTTCACGGTGCTGGACAGTCTTTCAAACTTTGTGCTTGCAACCCATCCAAAGGCGCCGGCCAAACAAATTTTTGACGCCCTCAAGGCTCGGAAAATTTTTGTGCGCTATTTCAACCTGCCGCGTGTGAATAACCACCTGCGCATTACAATCGGCACAGACGCAGAAATGAATGCGCTGCTTGCCGCTCTTACCGAAATTCTCGCATAATTGCAAGCCCCGGCTGCATGCCGGGGCTTTTTTTCACTTTTTTGTCTTCTTTTTGACGCGGTAGCGCGCCATTTGTTCAAGCTGGATTTCGCGGGCGCGCACCAGTTCGCTGAAATAACCCATGCGTTTCACCTCCACAGATAGTCTGTGGCATCTCACCGCCATCCTATGCGGTTCAAAGCGTACAGCTGCTCTTTTAAATTTTTCCGGAATGACGAGGTACGGTTTCACAAATACTAACCGCGAGGTGATTCATATGGCCAAAGCAGGAATGCGCCGCCCCGACCCGAGTGATCCGCACGGTACAGAAAGTAACCACAAAATGCATTTTCCCAAGAACGAAGCCGACCCAGTGCCTCTCATCCAGGGAAACGCCAAGCATGGAAAAGAGAAAGCCCGTCCGATCATCATGGATGGCACACGCCACCCGCATAAGGTATTTCATGCGTTGCGCGGAGACGGTTCCGTGGGCGATACGCATGCGGACGGAGGAAACCAGCCATGAACCATGTCCATCTGTGCCTGTCCGACTTACTCGATCAAAATTTGACCGCCTGGGAATATTTTCAGACACTGCCGTCCGCAATTCAGCAGGAATTATATGACTGCGACATTGCGACCTTTGAAGAACTACAAGCGCAGGCAAACGAACGAAAGCGAGGGAATTCCCATGCCGAAGGATAGCCAACCGGACAACAAAAAAGCCCGAATGGAGAAATGCCACGGGCAAACGCCGATTACACGCGAAAATCAAAACCAAAACCGTAACGCAAAAAAGCATTCTGTTCCAAACAATGACGTATGAATTGTACCGCCCGGCAACGGGCGGTTTTTTTGCGCATCGATACTTTGGATCGCATATGCTGTACCAGACTGACAAATTGGAGGTGACAAAAATGACCTTGCTGGCAACGGTGCTTTCAGTTCAGCCGGATTCCCTTCTCGTATGGGATCACGCATCCCGGCAGCGCATTCGCGTCAATACGCGGCATGCACGCCGTTTCCGTCGGGGCGATCTGGTACGGATTTGGTATAACGGTATCATGACATTCAGTATTCCGCCGCAAATTTCAGCCACTCGCATCGTCCCTGTTTCGCGTTTCCAGGCCCGGCCCGGCCGGCGTTGACCATAAATACAAAATCCCCGCCGTCTGGATCAAAAGAGGCGGGGATTTTGTATTGAAAGATGCCGTCAGTCAAGTCTCTAACGATGGTTTTATTCTAACGCTTGAATCGAATACAGTTATTTTTTGAACATTGACTTTTTATATACCTATAAAATTACTATTTTTCAACTTTTTAATTGCATTTATCCGGAAGATTTTCATCAAAAGAAGCAATATTGATAAATTGACGATTTTTGCTGATGCATTTTATGCAAATAAGCAGGTCACAGGAGCAATTTTTTCTGCTAAAATAAACATGGGATCTATTTTGCATCCTTCTATACTTTCACAAAATTTGCAAATGCATTGCGTGTTTGGAAAGGAATTTTTATGCCTCTGTCAGAAATCGGCATTCTACCACAATCTTTTTGTTTAAATTTTACCCCTCCGAAGCCAACTTCATCGTTATTTTTCCATCCAACCGGATGCGGGCACTTTTTTTGCAGCCATGAGTACTATATTAAACGCGATTTTTTCCCGCCGCTGCTGCTGGCCTATGTACGAGCAGGGACGCTGTGTCTGAATATGGACAACCAGCATTACGAAGCTGGATCCGGACAACTTTTGCTGTTCGACTGCACCCGCCCGCATCATTATTACGCCGCCGCGGATGGGCTTGAATTTCTTTATGTACACTTTGACGGCGCGAATTCCCATGAACTGTGCTCTTACATCAACCAGACCTGCGGCGTGCTGATCGACGGCCCGCAAAATGCAAAAATTGAAACCGCTTTACTTGAGATGATGGCGTTTTATCAATCAGGCGGCAGCGAATCCCTTTTTGCGTCCTCGCTGCGGCTGTATCAAATGCTCAGCCTGTTCGACGAGGCGATTATGTCACCCTGCCTGCGCAAAAACGACGACTCCATCCATCGCGCAATCGCCTATATCCGCACTCATGTTGGTGAGAAAATCACACTGCACCAGCTTGCACAGATTTCCGGTCTTAGCGATTACTACTTCTCCCGGCTTTTTAAGGAGATGACCGGCTTTTCTCCCAATGAATTTGTCATTAACACCCGCATTGACCAAACCAAGGTGCTCTTGACCAACACCCCCCTTTCCATCCTGGATATCTCAAAGCAGGTCGGTTATCCGAACAGCAGCAACCTGATCACCCACTTTATCCGGCGGGTCGGCGTATCCCCGACCCAATACCGTAAGAGTATGATTAGCCTTGCCTCCCTTCCCCGGCAATCGAAACAGGAATAAAAAGGGCGCGGCAAGGGAAAATCCTTCCCTGCCGCGCCCTTTTCGTCCGGCTCAGCCCATCATGCTTTGCCCGATGTCGTGCGCAGCGCGCTTTGCGGCGTGGGACATGTTCCGTGCCGAACTTTTGACCGCGCGGCGGGTGCCTGGATTTGCCATAGCTCCTGCGGCCATAGCGGAAACGATTGCGCCCGCCGCCACACCGGCGGCCACGCCTGCAACTACCTGACTGGCTCTCATATCATCGCTCTCCTTTCACCATTTGCCTTTCTAGTTTGTCCGGCGGCATAGAAAACTTACATACGAACGACTAATAAATTTTGCATGAAACTGAAAAATTTTCAGTCACAGACTGTCGAAAAACTACAGTTTTTCGACAAGTACGCCCGCCGCCATAAATGGCTCTGGGCGAGGGAGTTTTGAAAAGGCGCATAAATGAGCCATTTCAAAACTCTTGTTGTCAAAAAAGTCAGGCACATGTCCTGACTTTTTTGAGAATTTTATACGCGCTGTGGCGCGGGGAGCTTTTTCGACAGCCTCAAACTGAAAAATTTTCAGTCATTCAATCTGTGAAAAATCGCTGCCGGATCGGGCAATATTTTGTCGGTTTCGTCGTTTGCACAAAAGTATGGTTTACGGTATAATATCTATAAGCTATATTGCGATAGCGACGCCCTGAAAATGGGATTGCATGAAAAAATCAACCTTTAAGCAGGATCTGTGAATCCGGCAAGGTCGAATTCAGAATAAGGCGTTCCTGTATCTTTCAGGGGCGTACTGCAAGCTGCTTCCCGATCTTGTGCGGGGAGCTTTTTTTGTGCGTAAAATCCGCAGGACGGCTAAAAATAATGGTATGGGAAGGAGTTGATCGGTTGCAAAAGAAAAAAGCAGAGATCATGGACGAAGGCGCAATGCGCCGTGCGCTTACGCGCATCGCATTCCAGATCATCGAAAAAAACCGCGGCTCCAAAGGCATCCTGATCGCCGGCGTGCGCACGCGCGGCGTCCCGCTCGCCGAACGTATTGCCGACAAAATTGGCGAGGTCGAAGGCTTTCGCCCGCCGGTCATCGAACTGGATATCTCTTCCCTGCGCGATGATGTACCGCGCGGCAGCCGGACGGACATCGCCTTTCCCGATCTGCCCGGGCTGGAGGGCTGCACGGTCATCCTCGTGGACGATGTGCTTTACACCGGACGAACGGTGCGCGCGGCCATTGAGGCCATTTCCCGTATGGGGCGCGCCGGACGCATTCAGCTTGCAGTGATGATCGACCGCGGCCATCGGGAGCTTCCCATCCGCCCCGATTACGTCGGGAAAAACCTGCCCACCGCGCAATCCGAACGCGTGCAGGTACGGCTCAAAGAGATCGACGGCGTGGACGCTGTCGTAATTTTAGAGGAGCAGGCTCAAATATAAGAATAACCGCAGAACGGCTTTCCGCCTTCCGCCGGATACAAGGAGAAGAATATGTCGATTCAAAAGCTTGTGGAAAACATCAAAGCCAAGGGCAACCCGACCGTCGCAGGCCTGGATGCCCGCCTCGAGTACATCCCGGATTGCCTCACAGAAGATATCCGCCGCGAATACGGTGCAACGCTGGACGGCGCGGCAAACGCCATGCTGCGTTTTAACTTCGGCCTGATCGATGCGCTGTGCGACATTGTGCCCGCCATTAAGCCGCAGGCGGCTTATTATGAGCTGCTCGGCCCGGCGGGCGCGCGCGTGCTGCGCGCCACCATCCGTTATGCGCAGGACAAGGGCATGTATGTCATCGCGGACATCAAGCGTAACGACATCGGCGCCACCGCGTCCGCTTATGCGGAGGCATATCTTGGCCGTTCTTCTGTCTGGGGTGAAGAGCTGCCGGTTTACGATTGTGAAGCCGCGACCGTTAACGCCTATCTCGGCACGGACGGCATCGAGCCGTTCCTGAAGGAATGCCGCGCGCGTGAGAAGAGCATTTATGTGCTCGTCAAAACGTCCAACAAGTCGTCCGGCGAGTTCCAGAACCGCGGCATGGAGGGCAAGCCGCTCTTCGTGCGCGTGGCGGAAAAACTGGGCGAATGGGGCGAGGGCCTCGACGCCCCGTGCGGCTACAACCAGGTCGGCGCGGTCGTGGGCGCAACCTATCCCGAAGAGCAGAAAATTGTCCGCAGCCTGATTCCGAAGTCCTATTTCCTTGTTCCGGGCTACGGCGCGCAGGGCGCAACTGCAAAGGACATCGCGAACGCATTTAACGATGACGGCCTTGGCGCAATCGTCAATTCTTCCCGCGGCATCATGTGCGCCTGGAAAAAGACCGGGAACGACGGCAGGGACTATCAGGAAGCTGCCCGCGCCGAAGCGATCCGTATGCGCGACGATATTGTTTCTGCGATCAAGTAATACAAGGAAAAGGAGTCCGATTATGAAAAAAGCGTTCTTACTCCTCGCGGACGGCACCCTATTTGAGGGCACAGCCTGCGGTTACGAAGGCCAGTGCATCGGCGAGGTTGTTTTCAATACCGGTATGGCCGGCTATCAGGAAGTGTTGACCGACCCGTCTTATTATGGCCAGATTGTCACCATGACTTACCCGCTTATCGGCAATTACGGCATTAACTTTGAGGATTACGAATCGCATAAAAGCTGGGTTTCCGGCTTCATCATGCGCGAAATCTGCGAATATCCGTCTAACTGGCGCTCCCGCCACACGCTGGATCATTATCTCAAGAGCCAGAAGGTTGTCGGGCTGCAGGACATCGACACCCGCCGCCTGACCCGTATCCTGCGCAGCAGCGGCGTCATGAACGGCGTGATCTACACCGAGGGCTTTGAGCCGGACGCGGCAACCGTCGCGGCCATGAAGGAATATCTCGTCAAGGACGCGGTAAAAACCGTCACCAGCGCGCAGGAATCCATCTGCAAGGCCGAGGGTGAAACCAAATACCGTATTGCCCTGCTCGATTTCGGCGTCAAATACAATATTGAGCGCGAGCTTCAGTCCCGCGGCTGCGAGGTCACGGTTCTGCCCGGCAATACGGAACCGCAGGAAATTATTGGCGGTAATTTTGACGGCGTCATGTTGACGAACGGCCCCGGCGACCCGGCGGAAAACGTCCAGATTGTTGCGAACCTCAAGGTACTTGTTGAAAGCGGCATCCCGATGTTCGGCATCTGCCTCGGCCATCAGCTGATGGCGCTCGCGATTGGCGCAAAGACCCAGAAGATGCGCTTTGGCCATCGCGGCGTCAACCATCCGGTCAAGGATCTTGACCTCGACCGCACCTATATTACCAGCCAGAACCACGGCTACGCGGTGATGGGCGACACCGTCGACCCGTCCGTCGCGCGCGTGCGCTACGTCAACCTGAACGACGGCTCGGTGGAGGGCATCGAGCACATCCACCGCCCGATTTTCACCGTACAGTTCCACCCCGAGGTCTGCCCAGGCCCGATGGACACCTCGTTCCTGTTTGACCGGTTCCTCAGCAACATCAACAACGTAAAGGGAGGCGCACAGGTATGCCGTTAAGAAGCGATATTAAGAAGGTTATGGTGCTGGGCTCCGGCCCGATTGTAATTGGCCAGGCGGCCGAGTTCGACTATGCAGGCACGCAGGCCTGCCGCGCACTGCGCGAAGAGGGTTTGGAAGTTGTCCTTGTCAACTCCAACCCGGCAACCATTATGACCGACAAGGCCATGGCCGACAAGGTTTATATTGAGCCAATGACTGTGGAGGCGGTTAAGGAAATCATTAAAAAAGAACGTCCGGATTCCCTGCTGCCCAATCTCGGCGGCCAGACCGGCCTCAACCTCGCCATGGAGCTGTGCGAGGAAGGGTTTCTCGCCGAGATGGGCGTAAAGCTTCTCGGCGCAAACCCGACCACCATCGCCAAGGCGGAAGACCGCCAGATGTTTAAGGACACCATGGAGAAGATCGGCGAGCCGATCATCGCTTCCAAGGTCGTCCACACGGTCGAGGACGCGGTTGCGTTTACCGAGGAAATCGGCCTGCCGGTCATCATTCGTCCGGCGTACACCCTCGGCGGCACCGGCGGCGGCATCGCCTACACCTGGGACGAGCTGCGCGAAATCGCGGCTTCGGGCATCATGCACTCCCGCGTCGATGAAATTCTGGTCGAGAAGAACATCTCGGGCTGGAAGGAAATTGAATATGAGGTTATGCGCGACCGCAAGGGCAACGCCATCACCATCTGCAACATGGAGAACGTCGACCCGGTCGGCGTGCATACCGGCGACTCGGTCGTTGTCGCGCCCAGCCAAACGCTCTGCGACAAGGAATATCAGATGCTGCGCACCTCTGCGCTCAAGATCATCACCGAACTCGGCATCGAGGGCGGCTGCAACGTACAGTTTGCCCTGCATCCAACCTCGTTCGAATATGCGGTCATCGAGGTCAACCCGCGTGTATCGCGCTCCTCGGCCCTTGCTTCCAAGGCAACCGGTTACCCGATCGCCAAGGTTACGGCCAAGATCGCCGTTGGTTACGGCCTGGACGAGATCGACAACGCGGTCACCGGCAAGACCAAAGCCTGTTTTGAGCCGACCATCGACTATATTGTTGCCAAGTTCCCACGCTGGCCGTTCGATAAGTTCGTTTATGCGGACAACACGCTCGGTACCCAGATGAAGGCCACCGGCGAGGTCATGGCGATTGCGCCGTCTTTCGAGCAGGCCATGATGAAGTCGGTGCGCGGCGCGGAAATCAAGCTGGATTCCCTTGTGATGCCCCACCTGCAGAAGTGGACGGACGACGAGATTAAGGCCGGCGTACACCGCACCAACGATCAACGCCTGTTTGTCATCTGCGAAGCGTTCCGCCGCGGCATCCTGACCATTGAAGAAGTCTTTGACATTACCAAGATCGACACCTGGTTTCTGCACGGCTTTATGAATATTGTGAATATGGAAAAGGAACTGGCGGCCTGCGAATCACTCACTGCGGATCTCTATCTGCGCGCGAAGAAGCTGGGCTTCCTCGACAAGACCATTGAGCAGATGAGCGGCAAGGCCATCGGCGACTTCAAGCGTCTGCCAGTGTACAAGACCGTGGATACCTGCGCGGCGGAGTTTGACGCAGAAACGCCTTACTATTACTCGACCTTCGACGATGAGAACGAGGTGAAGCCATCCACGGGCAAGAAAAAGGTGCTCGTCCTCGGTTCCGGCCCGATCCGCATCGGTCAGGGTATCGAGTTCGACTACTGCTCGGTTCACTCGGTCTGGGCGCTGAAGGAACTCGGCTGCGAGACCGTGATCATCAACAACAACCCGGAGACCGTTTCTACCGACTTTGACACGGCCGACCGCCTGTACTTCGAGCCGCTGACGCCCGAAGACGTCACCGGCGTGGTCAACGCCGAAAAGCCGGACGCGGCCATCGTGCAGTTTGGCGGCCAGACCGCCATCAATCTGGCGCAGCACATCGAGAGCCTCGGCGTGCCGATCCTCGGCACCCCGGCCTGTTCGATTGACGCGGCCGAGGACCGTGAAAAGTTCGACGTCATTCTCGAAAAGTGTCACATCCCGCGTCCGAAGGGAGACACGGTCATGACCGAGGAAGAAGCGGTTGCCGTTGCCGACCGTCTGGGCTATCCGGTGCTTGTCCGCCCGTCCTACGTCCTCGGCGGCCAGGGCATGGAAATCGCCTTTTCGGAAGAAGATATCCGCGAGTATATGCAGGTCATCACCCGCAATAAGGTCGAAAACCCGGTGCTCGTCGATAAGTATATGATGGGCCGCGAGATTGAGGTCGACGCGATCTGCGATGGCGACGATATCCTGATCCCGGGCATCATGGAGCACTTTGAGCGCGCGGGCGTTCACTCGGGCGACTCGATCTCCATCTATCCGTCCATCAACATTGAGCAGAAGCATAAGGATACCATCATCCGTTACACCGAGGCGCTGGCGAAAAATCTGGCCGTTCTCGGCCTGGTCAACATCCAGTTCGTGCTGTACAACGATGAGGTTTACGTTATTGAGGTCAACCCGCGTTCGTCCCGTACGGTGCCGTATATCTCCAAGGTCACCGGTGTTCCGATGGTCGATCTGGCCACCCGCTGCATGTTTGGTGAGAAGCTCAAGGATATGGGTTACGGCACCGGCCTGTACCCGGAGAGCGACCACTATGCCGTTAAGGTACCGGTCTTCTCCTTCCAGAAGCTGCGCGACCTCGACACCCAGCTCGGGCCGGAGATGAAGTCTACCGGCGAGGTTCTGGGCGTGTCCAAGACCTTCAAGGAAGCGCTGTTCAAGGGCCTGACCGGTGCGGGCTATGAAATGAAGAAAAAGAAGGGCGCTGTGGTAATCTCGGTGCGCCCGGCCGACAAGCAGGAGGCGGTTTCCATCGGCAGCCGCTTCGAGGCGCTCGGCTATGAGCTGTACGCAACCAGCGGCACCGCGAATACCCTCAACCGCCATATGGTAGCGACCAACGTGGTATACAACGCTTTTGAGCCGGAGAAGCATCCGAACATCCTGGATATGATTGAGAACGGCGAAGTGGATTACGTAATCTCGACCTCGGCGAAGGGCCGCCATCCGGAGCTGGCGAGCGTGAAGATCCGCCGCGCGGCGGTGGAGCACGCCATCCCCTGCCTGACGGCAATCGACACCGCCAACGCCCTGCTCAACTGCCTGGAATCGAATATGAAGATTGCAAACTGCGAAATGATCGATATTAACTCCATCAAGTAAACAACAACAGGCGCCGCCCTTTGAAAGGGGCGGCGCCTGTTGTTATCGAGCACGCCGGTCATAATCCTCACCGATTGCTTCCAGCCGTGCCATTTCCTTTTCCATCTGCGCTTCTGCCTGTGCAGCGTCCGGCTCAGCGGCAATCCGCCCAAGCGCAGCCTCCCGCGCCTCTTCATCCATCGAAAAAAAGGCGTTCATGGCGCGGGTGCTGTGCCCCATACGGTACAGCAGCTCTTCCGGACGGTAACTGTTCTTTTCCTGCATGTCCATTCCTCCTTTGTCTTAGTATGTGGAGGTTTGCTTCTGTTATCCCTGTTTTCAAACGATGCTGGGTATGGTATAATAGCCGCAAGGCGGCTATTATACGCTTATTTCATGATTATACCATAGCGGCGTTTCATACCCTTTTGTCGTTTCACATTGCCTGCCGCTATGGTATCATCAATTATATTCATTTCCTGCCCGTTCTGTTGCCGGGCTTTTTTCGTGAGAATCGGAGGAACTATGGCTCTTCAAAAAAATAAAATTTACCGTGCCGAACTGACCGGCTATACCGCCGAAGGCGCAGCCGTCGCACACATTGACGGCATGGCGGTATTCATCCCTGGAGGTGCGGTCGGGGATCAGTGCGATATCAAAATTATTAAGGTTGGGAAAAATCTGGCCTTTGGACGCATCGAGCAGATCCTTGTGCGCTCCAAACACCGCATTGATCCTGACTGCCCGCACGCGGGCAAGTGTGGCGGGTGCTGCTATCAACACATTACCTATGAAGAAGAACTGCGCGCCAAGGAACGTAAGGTGGCGGATGCCCTGCGCCGCATTGGCGGCATCGAAGGCGTTTTGGAGGGGATCACCGGTGCGCCGGAGATCAGCCACTATCGCAACAAGGCGCAGTATCCGGTTGGAGAGGACGAAAACGGCCCTTATACCGGCTTTTACCGTCCACGCAGCCATGATATTGTCAAAGCCGACCGCTGCCTGATTGTGAGCGAAACCGCCGGCCAAATCGCGGCGCTGGTCTGTGCATGGATGAAGGAAAACCACATTCCGGCATATCAGGAGGCCACCCATCAGGGGTTGATCCGGCACATCTATGTGCGCACGGGCGCAGTCAGCGGCGAAGCACACCTGTGCTTAATCACGGCGCGGGCCAAGCTTCCTGCAAAGGACGACCTGATCGCGCGACTGACCGCCGCCGTCCCCTGTCTGGCCGGTATTGTACAAAACATCAACAAACGTACCGACAACGTCATCCTGGGCGACCGTACTATAACGCTTTGGGGGCAGCCAGAACTACAGGATGTCCTGTGCGGCAATGTCTTCCGCCTCTCTCCGCATGCCTTTTATCAGGTCAATCATGCACAGACCGAACAGCTATATGCCTGTGCACTCGATTTTGCCGGCCTGACTGGCAAGGAAACGGTCATTGACCTATACTGCGGCGCTGGCACAATCACGCTTGCGCTGGCAGCTAAATCCAGCCGTGTGATCGGTGTCGAAATTGTCCCCGAGGCCGTTGATAATGCGCGCGACAATGCCGCACGGAACAATGCGCAGAATGTGGAATTCATCTGTGCCGACGCCAGCCAGGCCGCTATGATGCTGGCCGAGCGCGGCGAGCGCCCGGACGTGCTGACCGTCGATCCTCCGCGCAAAGGGCTGAGCCTCGATGCCCTGGAAGCAATTGTGCGGATGCGGCCGCCGCGCGTAGTCTATGTGTCCTGTGACCCAGCCACCCTCGCACGGGATTGTAAGCTGTTTTCCGAACGCGGCTATTGCGTAGCCAAGGCACGCGCTTTTGATTTATTCCCGCGTACCCATCATGTGGAGACGGTTGTCTTGCTTTCCAAGGACAAGGTCGACTCGAAAAAGATTCGGGTTGAGTTCTCTTTGGAAGATATGGATATGTCCGAATTTCAAGATGGGGCAACCTATACGCAAATCAAGGACTATGTGCTGGAGCATACCGGACTGAAGGTTTCCAGCCTTTACATCTCCCAGATTAAAAGGAAATGTGGGCTTGAGGTTGGCAAAAACTACAACCAGTCAAAATCTGAGGATTCCAGACAACCCCAGTGTTCGCCGGAAAAAGAGAAAGCAATCCGAGAAGCATTCAAATATTTTGGGATGATCTAACATCCCGCAGAATGGAGGTTTCTTATGGATAGATTGGTTTCTTGTGAGTTCAACATGGATACCGCTTGCGTGGAGCTGAAATTTGAAAACGGCAGTATGATTGCCATTGACACCATCGCTGTGGAAAACGAGGTTGCCGACAATATGTATCAGCGGTCGGAGCTGGATTATCTCATTTACTATGATCCGGTTGGCTATGCTGATTTGATACTGAATGGCGATCCAGAGACATATCTGAAAACTGTAACAGAATATAAATCGTTAGATTGACACAGAAATCCCTGATACTTTGTCCGAAGCGGGCTGGTATCGGGGATTTTTCTTTGCTCATAATTTATTGTTTTCTTCCCAGTATTGTTTTAGCGTAATGATTGTGTGGAAAGTCAAAGTAGCATTATTATAATACATTTGAATATCTCCATGATACTTAACAACTATTTTGCGGATACTCTTAATGCCAAAACCATGTTTGTATTTATTGGCTTTTGTGGTGTTCAGTATGCCGTTTTGCTCATCAAAAGGGTTTTTCCTGCTGGAATTAACAATGGTTATCACAACAAATGGTGTTTTTTCACGTTTGTAGGCACTGACATCTATAAAAGAATCAGGAATATGTTCAGCAGCTTCTATGGCATTGTCCAGCAGGTTACAAAAAAGGGAGGTAATATCTGCATCGGCAATAAAATCAATAATTCCACTTCGGATATCTGCATGGAAAGCAATATGCTTATCAAGGCAGTTTCGTCCGTACCTTGCAAGGATTGCATTTAGTATTTCATGGTCGCATAGTTGTGACACTTCTTTCAAATCGGAAGACTGCATTAGTTCACGAATATACAGATTGATTTTATCGTGCTCCCTTTTATCGTTCAGCATATTTATGGACTGCAGGTGTTTCTTTATATCATGTATCAAGATGCTCTGGTTTTCATGTTGGGAAAGCAGCATCTCATAATACTGCGCAGAATCCGACTCTTTCTGAAGCAATAACTGCATTTCCGTAAATTCCAGATTTTTTTTCCTGTTATACTGTTCTATTCCAAATATAAGCAGGTTAATTGTGAGTAGAAAGACAGCGCTTAATGTAAGCATCCAATTTAAGCTGGGAGAAAGATCACAGGAATCGCTTATTTTGGTAAAGGTTATCATAACGAAAATAGAAGTTATGGGAATCAGCGCTAATAAAAAGGCGGATTTATCCAGTCGTTCGTCGTTGTTTTGCCGTCCTTTCAGAAAATGCAGCAGGATAAAAATAAACGTAAAAAATATTAGTTTTGAAAATATGACAAACAGGGCAAAAAAGTGAGAGGTTTCCCCTTTAAAATGTGGTGAAAAATACCGGATAATATAATATACCATTACCTCACAGAGTATCATAACTGATGTCAGTATGGAAGAATGGAAAAAAGCAGAATAAGCATTCATGCAGTATTGGGTGGCAAGGAAAACAAAATTAAATACAAAATATAAAGCTGCATTCAAAAATTTTGAATGAAACAGCGAAGCGGCAAACAAAATAAAGTACAACCCGCATAGGATAATATATTTTCTTTTGGCGGTACGTTTAGCGGTAAAAAGGGTGGAAGTGTACTGCCAGAGTATAATGGCTTCCGTAAGAAAACTAAAAAAATACCAGACGTTTTTTCCCATAGGATATCTCCTTGATTTTTACAGACATATTGAAAACTTCACCTTATGCTTTCCAGATAGAGAAGATAAGCATCTTTAAAAGCACTGTATTTTCGTTTGGTCAGATACGCCCGAAACTGGTTATCAGCCAAATGCACAAGGGAATGGTCAAAATCTGATATATGTTCAAAGTTGACAATAAAGCTGCGGTGTGTCTGAAAAAAACAGTTTTTTGGCAGCACATCCAGCCAATATTGCATATTATGGACAGATTGAAAATCTTGCAGGGTAGTATGTACGATTACGTTTCTTCCCTGCGCTTCAATCATGATGATTGATGAAGCGAGGAGTGTGTGAATGCCTTGCTTGGTTTCGATAGGAACTTTGACTGTTATGGTGTTATACAGGTCAACAGCATCTTTCATATTACGGAAAAAACGTTGTTTATCTAAAGGCTTTGAAAGATAACGGAATACATGGAAACGCATCGCTTCATCCAAATATTCGGAGTAGGAGGTCACAATAAAGATAATAATCCGGTCATTTGCTTTTTTTAATTCAGTTCCTACATAAATGCCATTGATGCCAGGCATTTCTATATCAAGGAAAAGTATGTCTTTGTCACCTTTGTCCGCAAGCAGGGATTCTCCGTCAGAAAAGCAGACTATTTCAGGGCATTTTACTAATATTTTTTCAAAAAATAGCTTTATATATCCTTTAAGCTGTTCAAGTACCAAATCGTCATCATCACAAATTATTATTCGCATTACATTCACCTCACACGTATTTCTTACAGTATAACTCAAAAAGATGGGAAAACATAAAAATCTGCACGAAAAGACATTTTTTTGTTTGTTTTGGGATGAGCTTGCCCAAAAAAGGGCAGAAAATGTCGTTCCATGCAAAACCCATTGCAATTATAGCAGATAAAAGGATAATAGAAATGGTATTGTACTACAAAAAATTTGAAAGGAAGAAGAAAATAATGTTAAAGAGAGTAATTGGTGTAAAAAGAGCTTTCTTATCCGTGGGATTGATCATGATGGTGTCATTATTAGGTTGTGGAAATGGTCTGGCAGGACAGGATAATACAGGTACAGCAGGTTATGAAGAAGAACTGTCCGAACATCAGAAAACAGGGCACTCGGAGCAAGTAAATACAGATAGTACATCAAATAATACAGAAACAGCAGCTTCGGTCAAAAAGGATACAGTGAATACTGTTGGGTCGGAAACAAAGAAGCCAACCATACAAAGCGGACCCGCATCACAACCACAGGCGAAAACCTCTGTTACACTTACTGGTAAAGGAAAAGCATTTTTGACGCTGATGTGTAACGAACTAAATGATTTCAATTCCGGAACAACAATGGACGAAAAATTTTGGCGTGATTTCCTGTTCAACTCTTATACCGGTACAACATCAGAAAATGCAGCAACGGAGCAGGTATACCGTGAAAATTTGGGATTTAAGGAAACTGTTATAAAAGTAAGCCTGCAGGAGGCACAGGAACATGCAAAATTGGTTTTTGGTGTTGAACTGCCGGATTTAAAGCCTTCTTTTGAGGACATGGAGAAAGGTCAGACTGCTTTTTACTATAAAGATGGTTATTACTATATTGGTGTTTCCGGTCTGCCAGATTATCAATATACATTTTCAGAGTGTGTTGCTGATAAGGAAAATAGTACAAATACTATTGTAAAATATACGGTTGATTTTATGGGAGAGAGTAATGTGGGTACGGTAACCTTTAGTATTTCACCGGAAAATAATGCAAATGGTTTTGTCATTTGTTCAAAAACTACTAAATTCGTAAAATAGTTTTATGACAGAAAATACTGGTAATCGTCGTATTTCCCTTGATTGAGGCGGATGCTAAATGAGTGATAAAGAATTGGTAATACAATTTTTTGTAGAAGGTTATACAAACAAAACTATGATTTCATTATGAAGTAGTCAAAGTACAATCGAGCAGATGTTAATCTCAGAGCAAAAAACTTAACAAAAAGTTAAGAGCCACGACTGTTGCGCAGGTTGAAGTAGCAGTAGTGGCTTTTTCATTTGCTTAATAATTGAAACGAGAAATTTGGGGATATTCCGCCGGTACACCATCCGCAAAGTAATCAAAGCTACTAATGGTTTTTACTTTTGCTGACTTTATCCGTGGACACAATTCATAGTGTTCTTCTCAATACCACCATTTTAGTATAGGTCCATGAGCCGGATGCTCCAGAAATACGGACATCAGGTTTTGGATAAATTAGAGCAGGATACTTCGCAAAAGGCGAAGTGTTCTGCGGGAGATAAATCAACGCAGCCTTTGACAGATAAGGCTGCGTAAATATTTACAATTTACACGTTGCGTATTCATGGTAGCTGTGCTATAATGATTACGCAACGTGTATTTTTTGTTTCATGGAGAAATGCGAATGGATTGTAAAAGCAGAATTATAAAGTTGCGGGAAAGTACAGGGATGAACAGAAAGGACTTCTGCAAACTTGTTCATATCCCTTACCGAACAATGACCGAGTGGGAATTGGATAACCGCCATGCACCGGACTATGTGCTTTGGCTTTTGGAGTATTATATCCGCAACGAAGGATTGATGGTAAAAGAAATAGACGAAGGAGGTGGTGACACTGAAGAAGAAACAACTTAAATGCTATATCTATACGAGAATGTCCACCTCTATACAGGTAGACGGATATAGCCTGGATGCCCAGCGGGACAAGCTGCGGAAGTATGCGGCATATGAAGATATAATTGTTGCGGGGGAGTATTCTGACGAGGGCTTTTCCGATAAGAACATCCAAGGGCGGCAGGAGTTCCAGCGGATGCTGAACGATATTCAAGATGGAAAAGACGGCGTTTCCTATGTGCTTGTATTCAATTTCTCCCGTTTCGGCAGAAATGCAGCAGATGTTCTGAACTCCCTACAGCTTATGCAGGATTTTGGAGTGAATCTGATCTGCGTTGAGGATGGTATTGACAGTTCCAAGGATGCCGGAAAGCTGATGATCTCCGTGCTGTCTGCGGTGGCAGAAATCGAGCGTGAAAATATCCGTACTCAGACAATGGCTGGTTGTGAACAGAAGGCCAAGGAAGGCAAATGGAATGGTGGTTTTGCTCCATACGGTTACAAGCTGGACGATGGAAATCTGGTCATAGCAGACGATGAGGTTGAGGTAATCCGTGGCATTTATAATCGCTACATCCACACGAACGAGGGTGTTGCCGGGGTCGCAAAATATCTCAACCGAAGCGGATTTGTAAAGAAGCGACGGCAGAACAATACAATCCCCGGATTCTCAAGAAACTTTGTGCAGGACGTGCTTGACAATCCTGTTTATATGGGTAAAATCGCTTATGGCAGACGGAGAACTGAGAAGAAACAGGGTACAAGAAATGAGATGCACGTGGTTGAGCAATCAGAGTTCCCTATTTACAAAGGTCAGCATGAAGCAATCATTTCCGAGGAAGATTGGTATCTGGCACAAGAAAAACGCAAGCTCAATTCTTTTAGGCGGGAAAAGGTCAACGATTCAGACCACGCACACATTCTGTCTGGCATCTTGAAGTGTCCATGCTGTGGCAAGAGTATGTACGGTAATATTGCCAAAGCACACAGCAAGGACAAGAAAACGAGATATTATTATTACTGCAAAAACACGGTTACACCTACTGGACACGAATGCCGTTTCCGTCTAAATATCGAGCAGACAGAAATCAATAAATTTGTGGCTAAAGTTATTTCTGCTATGGTCAATAATCCCCGGTTTATAGAAGCAATCAAAGTTAAAATTGGGTCGGCTGTTGATACAGAGGATATGGAGAAGCAGATTACAGTTCTGCAAGGGCAGTTAAAGCAAGCCTTTGGAACGAAAAGCCGCTTGGAGCGTCAGATGAATACCTTGGATATCAACGATGCTCACTATGACAGAAAAATTTTGGATTTGCAGCGTCGCTATGATGAGCAATATGATATCATAGGGGAAATCGAAGTTCAGATGGGTGAATTGCAAAGTCATATCCACCGTATCCAGCAGGAGAAGATTTCCGGCGACAATATTTATCGGCTCTTATTGGCATTTGATGAGGTCTACCATTCCGCTACGGAAGCGGAACAGAAAGAGTTTATGAAAGCCTTTATTGAGCGAATTGAGATGTTCCCGGAAAAGAGAAAAGACGGTAGCTGGATAAAAAAGATTGTGTTCAATTTCCCTGTGTCTGTTGATGGCGAGGAAGTGAAAGAACTTCCCTTGGAAACTGAAACAGCCGTCGAGACTGTTTGCCTTTTAGAACGCATGAAATCCCCTGTCGGAAATTGAGAAATTTATGGAAACTGAACTTACGTTAAAAACAATTGCACACATTCACACCGACTTCCCGACCAAGTTCGGCATCCCGCGGCAGAGCGGCATTGTCGATGCGCTAAAGGCCACCATTGTCTTTACGCCCGCCTACCGCAATGTGGATGCGCTACGCGGCATGGAGGATTTTTCCCATCTATGGCTCATCTGGGAATTTTCCGAGTCCGTGCGTAAGACTTGGTCGCCCACCGTGCGCCCGCCGCGCTTGGGCGGCAATACACGCATGGGGGTATTTGCCACCCGTTCGCCATTCCGTCCAAATGCACTTGGACTGTCATGCGTCAAACTCAATGGGATCGACCACCACACACCAGACGGGCCGGTGCTTCATGTGTCCGGTGCGGATCTCATGGATGGCACACCAATTTATGATATTAAGCCCTATATCCCTTTTGCGGACAGCCATCCGGACGCCAAGCACGGCTTTACCGCGCAGACGCAGGACTATGCGCTCACCGTCGATTTCCCGCCGGGCCTGCTCGCGCAAGTCCCTCTGCCCTTGCGTAATGGCTTGATAGGTACACTGGCGCACGATCCGCGCCCGTCCTATCAGAATGATCCGGAGCGGATATACTATCTGGAATTTGCTGATCTGGAAATCGGCTTTCGGGTAAAAGACACGACCCTGACTGTGTGCCAGATTCAGCCCCGCAAAAAAGCTTAATGAAAAATGCCTGTCTCTTCTGAAACAGGCATTTTGTTTTAACCGAGCTTGCCGCCAAAATGGCCGCGCACTAGTTTCACCACCGTGCCGGACAACAGGAACAACGCAATCAGGTTTGGAATTGCCATCAGGCCATTGAATGTCTCCGCAATACTCCACAATAGGCCGAGATCCACGGTCGCACCCAGAATGGCAACCAGAGCATATACCAGCATGAACGGGCGGTTCACCTTGCTGCCAAACAGGAACTCGATGCAGCGTGTGCCGTACAGTCCCCAGCCGATGATGGTCGAGAACGCAAAGCAGCACATGGCGACCGCCGTAAAAATTGATACCCAGTTGCCGTAGGTCGCGGTAAAGCCGCTGATGGTCAGCGCCGCGCCTGCATCTTCCCCGAAGCTGACCGGCACACCGCTGCACAGGATAATCATGGCTGTCATTGTACAAATCACAATCGTGTCTGCAAACACCTCGAAGATGCCGAAAAAGCCCTGTTTGATCGGGTCGCTCGTATCGGCCGACGCATGCGCGATCGATCCGGTACCAAGGCCAGCTTCGTTGGAAAAAATCCCGCGCGACACGCCTTTTTTGACGCTCAGAAACATGCTGCCGACCACGCCGCCGGTCACAGACGACGGTGAAAACGCGCCTTCAAAAATGGAATGGAATACACCAGGTACACGATCCAGATTCAGGACAATCACGCCAAGCGCCAGGATAATATACAGCAGCGCCATAAATGGCACAAGTTTTTCGGTTACGCGACCAATGCGCTTGATGCCGCCGAGCAGCACCAGCGCAACCAGCGCGGCAATGGCAATTCCAATGCCCAGATTTACGCCGGCCACCTGTCCGGCATCAATTACATTGTAATTCAGAAGCGCCGAATCAATTGCGGCTGTGATGGTATTAACCTGCGTCGCGTTCCCGGTGCCAAACACCGTCAGAATGCCGAGAACGGAGAATACGGCCGCAAGCCACTGCCAATTTTTCGACAACCCGTTTTTAATATAGTACATCGGGCCGCCAACCCAGTCGCCTTCCTTATTTTTTTCACGAAAATGCACGGCCAGCGTGACCTCGGAAAACTTGGTGCACATACCCAGCAACGCACTAATCCACATCCAGAACACGGCGCCCGGCCCACCGATGGCAATCGCCCCGGCGACGCCGGCAATATTGCCTGTGCCAACGGTTGCCGCCAGTGCGGTGCACACCGCTTGAAACGGTGTAATCGCGCCATCTGCCGCTTCCTTCTTGTGGAACAGGCGGCCAACCGTCACTTTGAATGTATATCCGAATTTGCGAAACTGGATGAACCGTGTGCGGAAACTGAGTAGCAGACCCACGCCGATGATGCAGATCATGGCCGGGATTCCCCATACAAAGCTGTTCACCGCGCCGTTCACTTTTTCAATGGTTTCAAACATTTCTTTCTCACCTTATTCCCTTTATACAGTTAAAATTAATCATACCATACTTTTTATCGACTGTATACACGCTTTTCTTATTTTGGCGAAACGCACAAAATAAACATGGTATATGCATACACCTGCAAACCTGATATACTGATTCTATCATGAACGACAGGAGCGTTTTTTATGAAAAATTTTACGTTGGAGTGTTGTGTGGACAGCGTCGCTTCCGCCTGTGCAGCAAAAGCGGGCGGCGCAACCCGGCTGGAACTCTGCGCCAATCTGGTCATCGGCGGCACCTCGCCCAGCCCGGCGCTTTTTGCACGGGTGCGCGAAGCTGCCGCGCTGCCGACCCGTGTTCTGCTGCGGCCCCGCTTTGGCGATTTTCTGTATGATCCGGACGAACTGGCCATTCTGCGCGACGAAATACGCATGTTCCGCGCACAGGGCGCGGACGGCATAGTTATTGGATGCTTAACTGCCGGCGGGGCGCTTGACATGGACGCCATGGCTCTGCTGATGGACGCGGCGGACGGCCTGCCAGTGACACTGCATCGCGCATTCGACCTGTGCGCCGATCCAATGGCTGCGCTCGCACAGGCCAAGGCGCTCGGCGTATCCACCATCCTGACCTCAGGCGGCAAAGGCCGCGCCGTTGAGGGCGCCGCCCTGCTGACTGCCCTGCACAAGCACGCAGACGGCATCGAAATCCTCGCAGGAGCAGGCATCCACGCAGAGGCCATCCGCATGCTTCTGCGCGAAACCCCTCTTACCAGCTTCCATATGTCCGGCAAGACCGTGCGGCAGAGCAATATGCGCTACCGCAATCCTGCGGTATTCATGGGTCTGCCCGGCATCAGCGAATACGAAATCTGGCAGACAGACGAAGCCTTCGTGCGCGCAGCGCGCACCGTGCTCGAAACCGCCTGAATTTCCATCCCTCGCGGACAAAGAAATATTTCGTCCCGCATTGTCAAACGTCTTTGCAAATGCTATAATAAATAAAATATCGATTTTTGACGAATGCAGGGGGCAAAAGCACAAATGAAGCTTTTAGAAGATGCAATTACCGAACGTGGGCGCGTAAAAGACGGCGATGTACTCAAAGTGGACGCGTTTTTAAACCATCAGATGGATGTGTCGCTCATTAGTGAGCTGGGCAAGGAATTTCACCGTCTTTTCCGGGATGCAGGCGTCAACAAAATCCTGACCATCGAGGCGTCCGGCATCGGCATTGCCTGCATCACTGCACAGCAGTTCGGCGTGCCGGTGGTCTTTGCAAAGAAGACCCAGTCGCGCAACATCGACGGCGCGGTATACACCAGCAAGGTCACGTCGTTCACCCATCAGCGCGAATATGATGTGATTGTGTCTCAGAGCTTTCTCGGGCCAGACGATCGTGTGCTGCTGATCGACGACTTCCTGGCCAAAGGCAGTGCGCTGCTCGGCCTCATTGAATTGGTCAAGCAGTCGGGCGCGAGCATCGCCGGCGCGGGAATCTGCATTGAAAAAGGCTTTGACGTAGGCGGTAAGCTGGTACGCGACAGCGGCGTACGGGTGGAGTCGCTCGCGATCATTCAGGAAATGCATGACGGCAAAATTATTTTTACAGATTGACAG
>URFQ01000036.1 GCA_900547195.1 uncultured Butyricicoccus sp. | reverse complement strand
GTCAATTGCGAGCACCGGATCATGCAGTGCCAGCCGGACAAGATACACCGCAAGCATCAGCCCGCACAGTGTCCAAAGCAAAGCAAATTCTCGTTTTGCGCTCCCGAGCAATGGTTTTTTCCCAACAATCATATACACGATTGCAGGCGGGAGGACGAGCACCAGCGGATGGAAATGCATCGCGTACCGCACATGTCCGAGAAGCCCTTCGCCGTAAGCCGATGGTTCATATGGCGGAAACAGCGGCACCGGATCTCCAAACAGCAGCGCCAGGCAGGCGCGCGTCATGCCGCATCCCGGACAGGGAATCCCGGTCAGATACCGGATTGGGCAGCCGATTCCGGTGACAAGCAGCACCGCGCACACGATCAAAAAAAGCAGGATGCTTACCGCCAGCAGATAGCGTTTCCGCTTCATTTACTTGCCGTTTTTCAGGCGCTCGGCACGAAACTCAAGAAATTCATCGTAGGTGCACTCCTTATCGAGCACACCGTCTTCGCGCAGCTCAATGATGCGGTTTGCAATGGTCTGCATGAACTCATGGTCATGGGATGCAAACAAAACATTGCCCTTAAAATCACGCACGCCATTGTTGACCGCTGTGATGGATTCCAAATCGAGGTGGTTGGTCGGTTGGTCGACGACCAGCACGTTGGAGCCGAACAGCATCATGCGGGACAGCATCATACGCACCTTTTCACCGCCCGACAGGACATTCACGGGCTTGTACACATCGTTGCCCGAGAACAGCATGCGCCCAAGGAAGCCGCGTAAAGTGGATTCGAGCGTATCCGTGCGGGAGTACGGTGCAAGCCAGTCAAGCATGTTTTCGGTATGCCCCTCAAAAAACGCATTGTTGTCCTTCGGAAAATACGACTGCGAAGTGGATACGCCCCACTTAAAGGTGCCCTCATCCGGCTCCAGCTCGCCCATAAGGATCTGGAACAGGCAAGTTGCAGCGCGCTCGTTCTCGGCAATAAAGCCGATTTTGTCGCCTTTTTTGACGATGAAAGACACGTTGTTGAGCAGCTTTTCCCCGTTTACAGTCTTGGAAATGCCGCTGACCTCCAAGATGTCCTTACCGGCCTCTCGATCCATTGTAAAGCCGACCCACGGATAGCGGCGGGACGACGCGGGCATTTCCTCAACGGTCAGCTTGTCGATCAGCTTACGGCGGCTGGTCGCCTGGCGTGACTTGGACTTGTTGGCCGAGAAGCGCTGAATAAAGGTTTGCAGTTCCTTAATTTTCTCCTCATTTTTGCGGTTCTGGTCGCGGATCATACGCTGTACAAGCTGCGAGGACTCATACCAAAACTCATAGTTGCCCACATACAGTTTCACCTTGCCGTAGTCGATATCCACAATATGCGTACAAACGTTGTTGAGGAAATGACGGTCGTGCGAAACCACGATCACAGTGCCCGGAAAGTCCATCAGAAAATCTTCCAGCCAATGGATCGCATCCACATCCAGATGGTTGGTGGGCTCGTCGAGCAGCAGGATGTCCGGATGTCCGAACAATGCCTGTGCCAGCAGGATCTTGACTTTATCGGTGTCCTGCATGGAACTCATGGGGCGATACAGCGACGCATCGCCGTCCAGGCCAAGACCCTCCAGAAGCTGGCTCGCTTCCGTGTCAGCGTTCCAGCCGTCCATCTCGGCAAACTCGGCTTCGAGATCGGCGGCCTTGTTGCCGTCCTCCTCGGTAAAAGGATCCCTCGCGTACAGGGCGTCTTTTTCCTGAATGATCTCATACAGACGCGGATTGCCCTGGATGATGGTGTCGAGCACGGTGAAATCGTCGAATGCAAAGTGATCCTGCTTGAGCACCGACATGCGGGTGCCCGGCTTAATGGCCACGTCACCGGTGCTGGAATCCAGCTCACCCGAAAGGATTTTCAGGAATGTGGACTTGCCGGCGCCATTTGCACCGATCACGCCATAGCAGTTGCCTTCGGTGAATTTAAGGTTGACGTCCTTAAAAAGGGACTCTCCGGTAAAGTTTACGCTTACGTTGGAAACGGTAATCATGTTGCCTCCAGTGAATAAAAATTTTCAATCTTCTTTATTATAGCACAGGTTGTACCAAAATGTCATGCATCTTTTGAAGCATACTTATTTTTGTGTGCTTTGCTTGAAAACTCCGGCGGTGCAGGCTATACTATAAGCAAATAGAACCATTTTCAAAGAGAGCCGCAAACGCTCTTTTTCCCTAAAAGGAGGATCTTTATCATGCGTGAACTGATGGACATCATTCAATCCCGCCGTTCTACCCGTGCGTTTGTACCTGGCAAGCTGCCGCCGCGCGAGCAGATTGAACAGCTCATCCTCGCCGCCCAATGGGCGCCAAGCGGCATGGGCAAACAGCTTTGGCACTTTTCGGTGATTTACAGCGCAGAAAAATCCCTTGAACTCGCCAAAGCGGTTGCTAAGGCTGGGAACCGCGGCGCAGAATACAACTTCTACAATGCTCCGGTCAACATTCTTGTATCTTACAAGCGCGGCGAAATCCACGCTTTTCTGGATGGCTCGGCCGCGATGGAGAATATTCTGCTGACCGCAGAGTCGCTTGGCCTCGGTTCCTGCTGGATCAACCAGGTGCGGGACACCTGTGATGATCCCGAGGTGCGCGCTTTGCTCACCAGCTACGGCGTGCCGGAAGATCACATCGTGATCTGCTCGGCTGCTATCGGCTATACTGCGGCTCCAACCCCAGCCAAGGCCCGTAAGGACGGTACTGTGACCTTCATCGACGGATAAGGAGGGATTTCCATGCCCCCGGAAATCGCAAAGCTGAAGGAATGGATCGACGGCTCCAAGAACATCGTCTTTTTTGGCGGCGCAGGCGTGTCGACCGAAAGCGGCATCCCGGATTTTCGCTCCGTGGACGGCCTATACAATCAAAAATATGACTGGCCTCCGGAAACCATTCTGTCCCACACTTTTTTCATGCGCCAAACCGCAGAGTTTTACCGTTTTTACCGCGATAAAATGCTGTGCCTGTCCGCAAAGCCCAATGCCGCGCATTTGAAGCTTGCTGAGCTCGAAAAACAGGGCAAGCTGCGCGCAGTGATTACGCAGAATATTGACGGCCTGCATCAAGCCGCGGGTTCCCGCGAAGTGCTCGAGCTGCATGGCTCGGTGCTGCGCAATTTCTGCATGCGCTGTCACCGCTCTTTCCCGGTGGATGCAATTGCAAACAGCACCGGTATCCCGACCTGCCCCTGCGGCGGCACCGTGAAGCCTGACGTGGTTCTTTACGAAGAAGGTCTGGACAATCACACCATCAGCGCCAGCGTGGACTATATCAGCCGCGCCGATATTCTCATCATTGGCGGCACATCGCTCGCCGTGTATCCCGCAGCCGGCCTGATCGACTATTACCGCGGCAACAAGCTTGTGCTGATCAACAAGAGCGCAACCCCAGCGGACCGCCGTGCCGATCTGGTCATCCATGCGCCGATCGGCGAGGTGCTCTCACAGATTTAAACGCCAAAGGCGGCTGACCTTTCCGGTCAACCGCCTTTCTTCATATTGCGGACAGCAAGCCCCACAGAAACCGTACAGGTGATCCCCTCTGCACACAGCACCGCCGCAAAAATCGCCTGTCCGCCAAACAAGAGCGGCAACGAAAACGCGAACGCAACCGGCAATACCACGCCGCGCAGTACCATAATGATCAGCGCGGGCTTTGGTTGTACGACTGCCTGTAGATAAGTTGTCAAAAACAGGCTGATCCCGAGCGGCACAAACGCCGGAAAATACATCCGTATTGCCGGAATGGCAAGACCGAGCAGTCCGTCGCTCAGTTCAACGAACAACGCAGTCATCTCCACCGGAAAGCAGACCGCGCACCCAACGGCCAACGCGCCGAAGATCGCTACAGTCATGAGGCCCATGCGCTGCACGGCATATACGCGTTCCCGCTGCCCCGCGCCGAAATTTGCGGCCATGATTGGCTGCGCCGCCTGTCCAGTACCGTTGAACAGCGACTGCATGACAAGCGCATAGTTGGCCACAACGCCATAAGCGACCACACCCAAATGCCCCAGATAGCGCAGAATCTGCCGGTTGAAGGTGAATGTAATAAGGCCGGTTGCAGCTTCAATCAAAAAGGACGGCGCACCTGCCGTCAGAATTTCCCCTGCCTCGCACAGCCGCGCGGTGCGTAGGGAAAAATGCAGGCCGTTGCCCGGTATGCGCAAATGCGTCAGCAACACAAAAACGGTCAGGATATTCCCCGCAACTGTTGCGGCTGCACCGCCGGTCAAGCCGAGCTTCATTGGAAAGATGAAAATATAATCAAACACAATATTAACCGCCGACCCGGACAGCACTGCTGCCATAGCGCGTTTTGGATCCCGGTCATTGCGAACAAACGCCTGCAAAAACGTGGAAAATACAAACACCGGCGCGCCTGCAACCACGAAAACAGCATATTTCATTACCATTACAATATTGGTATCATCTGCGCCCAGCGCATAGCACAGCGGCCGAAAGCATATTAAGCCAAACACGGTCAAAACAACTGCTGCGGAAACAGCGAGCAGCACGGAAGTTGACCATATTTGCTGCGCACGATTTTTGTCGCCGCTGCCGCGCGCAACCGAATATAATACACCGCCACCTACGCCGAATAGCATACCGCAGGCAAACAGCACCGCAAACAGCGGCAGCACCAAGTTCAGCGCCGCAAGCGCTTCTGCACCGCAGCCGCGGCCGATCATGATGGTGTCCGCAAGCAGGTAAATGGACGTAACCAGCGACCCGCTGATCGATGGCACAAGATATTTCGTATACAGGCTGCGCGGGGTATCACGCAGCAAATCAAGTTGTTTTGCCATGATTTTAAACGTTGCTTTCCTTTACTAATACAATTCTGGAGGGATTTTTAATGAATTTAACAAGGCTTTTCACCGCAGCAATCGAATACAATGCAGGGGACGCGCGGCGTATCCAGCATCTGACGAAAGTCTGGGCATTTTCCCGGGCGCTCGCGCAGGCCGAAGGCCTGTCGGGTGATGCCCTGAAAACATTGGAAGCCGCATCCATCCTGCACGACATCGGCATTCACGAAGCTGAGCGCAAACACAACAGCAGCGGAGGCCCCTATCAGGAGCAGGAAGGCCCGGCGGTTGCGCGTCCCCTTCTGGAAACAGCGGGCGCATCCGCGGCGGCGATGGAACGGGTTTGTTTTCTGATTGCGCATCACCACACATATACGGCATCAGAGGATTTGGATTTTCGTATCCTGATTGAGGCCGATTTTTTGGTCAACGCCTATGAGGACGCTTTGCCGGAAGCATCTTGCCGCGTCGCCAAAGAACGTATTTTCCGCACCAAAACTGGAAAACGCTATTTGCAGGCGCTTTATCTTGCGCCGCCTTATGGGGCTGCGAAATAATTGAGCAGCATATGCGCCAGCGTGGGAATACTGTCCAGCCGCCATCGTTCATCCGGCGAATGGCAGCCTTCGATATCCATGCCAAGGCAAACACAGTCCATCTCCGGGTTTTTATCCAGGAAAAAGGAGGGTTCCAGGCCAACATGCTGCGCAACCACCTGTGCGTCTTTCCCAGTTTGCCCTTTGTACAGCGTTACCATACGTTGTACAAGCGCGCTGTCTCGCTTTGCCGGCCAGGCCGGATAGCGCGTTCGCACAATTCCTGCAAAGCCGCACATATTTGCCACCAGCATATGGCTCTGATGCAATGCATATTCTGCAGCCGCATCCATAAAACGGATCATGGCATCCAAATAAAGGACGCCTCCCTGTTCGTAGACATGACCGAGATTGGACGAATCGCTGACTACGCCCGGCAATTCGGGATGCATGGCATATACGCCATCTGTAAACCCGCCGAGCAGGGTCAAAAAGCCTGCGGTCACGCTGCCTGCCCACACCTGCCCGGGATGCGGGCAACGCTCCGCTTTTAAGATGCCATCCGGGTCCGTAGTCTTATGCCGCACTGCAATCTCTTCGGCAATTTCCCGCACCGCCTGATCAATTGGTACCGCACTGACAATCCGTGCAGTGCAGCGATACGGAATGGCGTTGAAAGCTTGCCCGCCTGCAAATGACGCGATGGCAAACGGAGTCTTGGTTTGCAGGCGGCGCAGCACCTCCCCCATGAGAATCACAGCGTTTACACGCTTTTTATCAATATCAAAGCCAGAATGACCGCCTGTAAAGCCGGTGAGTGTGATTTGGTACGCTTTTCCGGCTGGTGCAGGTACAGTCTCCATTTGCCGGGCATAGTGTTCGCGCATGCCGCCCGCAGAGCCGGTCAGCACCCGGTCCTGTGCAAAACCATCCAGATTGACGAACGTAGAAACCCCTGCGACACTTTCCTTGGGAATCTCCTGCGCACCGGCGAGGCCGATTTCCTCCCGCACGGTAAAAATCACGCGCAGCGGTGGATGGGACGGTGCATGGCCGAGCAGCCACAAAATCAAGGCAACACCCGCACCACAATCCGCACCAAGCGATGACCGTCCTCCGGTGGACAGCCATCCGTCCTTTTCCACTGCTGCAATCGGAGCCGTATGTGGCCGATAGTCCGGTTCTCCTACCGCGCATACCATGTCCATATGCGCCTGAAGCGCAATCGTCGGCTCTCCTTCCCGACCGGACGTTGCCGGTACGTCTGCCCAGATATTCCATATAGCATCCCGTTTTACCAATGCACCAAGCGCGGCCAGATGGTTCGCCAAATAATCGGATACGGCTTTTTCATTGCCTGAACCATGCGGAATCGCACACAGTGGCATAAATTCCTCTAAAACACCGCTTATTATTTCCCGGTTCATTGCAGCATTCCTCCCTTTCAATCAAACACTCATTTCAGCATACCAGATGTCTGCGTTCTTGGCAAATAAATACGCCCCTCCATTCAGAGGAGCGTTTCCTTTTTATTTACAGCCAGGGCAACTGTCGCAGGAACAGGCTTCCTTTTGCCGGTTCTCGTAAGCGTGAAGCGAGCCTTCCGTAAGATGGGACAATGCGGCAACTCGCTCGTTGATCATATCCCATAGGCACATTGGCAAATGATCACGGTGACCTCGATGGATGGTCACGCACTCAAAACAGTTCCCATGATGCGGGCATGCCTCTTTACACGGGCAATGGTCGCCGCTCTCACGCACTTGGCGCAGGAATTCCATTTTCATTTCATAGGCTTCCTTTTTAAAGCCCTGCTGATCTAACTCATTTTGGCGGATAGCCAGTTCGTTACCGTCAATTTTCATCCATACCACGCTTTCCTTATTCTTCCATGATTCATTATAGATATTTTTACCTTGCCTTTTATTATAACAAGGTTTTCCCGTTCCTGCCAAGCCGCGAAAATAACAAATTGTTGGCCTCAGTTTTGTATATACAGACAATACCGCGCACCATTCCCTTGGTTTCGCTATGGATCATCACGGTTCTATGGTATACTAAAAAGAAAAGGAGGTATTTTTTATGGATTTCGCAAATTATATTACAAATGCAGAACCTGCCCCACAGCCCGCCTCACATGTATACAGTGATTTTGAAAACAGCACCTATTTAATCGTATCTAAAATCGCGTATTTAATCGGCGTGCCGAAAAAAATTTTTGAAAATGAGCACGAGCCGCCAAAGCTGGATGTTTATCAACAAATGGATCAAAACCAAAACGCACGAATTATCCGGAATTTGTGTATGATCCGTACCGGTTTGGAAAAATATTTTACCAAAATTCAGCGTGCTATGAAATATGATCTGAAAAACATTGATTCACTGCCTGAATATATTCCCACTATTTGCGCAAAAGAGCTACATAAAGACGGCATTCCGCTGCTGAAAGCCAACTATAGACCCGAACGATACATTTATGATATCAACCGATATATTATTGAGCGGATTAATAACTGCAAGTCCCTTCTCCCAATCTGGCTGGAATGGGGGTATATCCGTGAACTTTTCATCATGCCTCATGGCACAACCGAGGCAGGCGCGAAACGCGCCAATAAGATGTTTCATGACAATATGGCCTTATATCCCTATCAGGTTTATATCAATTGGGAGGCCACAGATAAGGGCAATATTCTATATAATGACAAAAAGTTTGTTTCCTTGCTTTATGAATACCATGAAAACTGTTTCCAGGACATAAGCAAGGTGGCAGATGCAGGGAACCTAATCAAAAACGGCATTTATGACTTCCTTACCAAAAGCATACAAACCGTTTTCGTCGTGGACTGTGAAAACTCTGACCCTTATAAACTGTATGCGGTACTCAACAATCTGAACGATTCCTCACTCTCCAAAATCTCGAAAATCATCCTTTATAATGACGTACATACCACCGCGGCGTGGCAAGTCCTCAATCAGTTCACCGAAATCCCGGTAGAACACATTATGATCCAGCGCGTAAAGCAAAGCAAATCGCTTGTGGATATAAGTCTCGCTGTCGGCACCTGCAAAGAGTTCTATCAAAACCACGCGGATTCCTTTGTAATTGTGTCCAGCGACTCCGATTACTGGGGGCTCATTTCCGCCCTGCCAGATGCGCGTTTCCTGGTCATGGTTGAAGAAGAAAAGTGCGGCGCCGATATCAAAAACGTCATGCGGGATGCCGGTATTTTTTACTGCTATATCGATGACTTCTGCACAGGAAACAGCAATGATATTAAAATCCATACCCTGCTCAGCCAAATTCGCCAGCGGCTGGATTCGGCGTTTCATCTCAACATTCAGGACATGCTGCGTGCGGTTTATTTGGAAACAATGGTCGAGATGACGGAAGGCGAAAAACGTCAGTTCTATAATAAATATATTAAACCGATGCGCATTGTAATCGACGCGGAAGGAAACGCCTCCATCCAGCTTGGCGAGGATTAAATGAAGTGTTTGCCTCTGCCATAGCTTGGCAACTCACATATATGGCGAACCGCTTCGAGATGCAAAACCCATCGTTTTTCCCGGCCTTATCATTGCAATCGTCTCCGGCGCTATTCCCATCTGCCCACTTCCGCTTGCTCATAGCAACACCCCCTGATGTAACTCTTTTTCTACATCAGGGGGTGTTTTGCTGCCGTCCGTTTTTACCAGAGCGGTTCATTATTTCAGAGTACGAGGCTTTTTACTTTGCTGGCTGTGTATGGTGCAGGTTAAACTGCTTGGGCTTAATAAAGACGCTAAGCTTTTTATAAACCAGCATCGTGATCATCGTGATTGCCGCGCCCTTGAGAATATTAAACGGCAACACACCGCTCAGTAGATACGTTCCCATGCCGGAAATATAGGGATTGACAGCCGCGCATGTACCAAAAATTGCTTCCAACGGCATCAGCATCACTTTTGAATAGAATGGGATGATGATCAGGTAATTGGTCAGCATACCAACGCATGCCATGGCAGCCGAAGCCGCAATACAGCCCATTACGGCGCCCTTGCGCGAACGGCGCCGCTGATAAATCGAAACTGCAACAACTACCAAAACCACCATTAGAATAAAATCCTGAAGTTCGCCGGAACCGCCTGTCTGGGTCATGGTCGCACGGATCAGATCCTTAATCAGCGCCATGGCAATGCCGGGCCCAATACCGAAAATAAATGCACCAATCAGGATCGCAGCGCCGCTGAAATCAATTTTTAGAAAGGGCGGCATAAAAGGTACCGGGAACTCAAATTGCATTAACACAGTTGCAATTGCGGCAAACAAAGCCGTATATGTGATTTTCATTGTCTTGGTCATGCCAGAACACTCCTTTTCTGTTCTGTGACGAAAAGAAAAACCCTTAGAACACAAAATGATCCAAGGGCGCAGACGCACGAAATACGTCTGTTTCTTTCATCCGGACTTTAACCGTCGGTTGGGAATCAAACCCATCATGCCTTGCGGCTCGCAGACTTATAGACAAACGCCTCTTCACTGCCGGTGGAGACTTTCACTCCGCCCTGAAACAGAACTGTTATTCACTTTCTTTATCTATTATAGCGCAATCTGATGAATTGTCAATATGCATTTCCTGCCTCTTTTGCCGGTCCAGAATTTCCTCCACTTCCCGGCGGTTGCTCACCGCATTCATAAAATCAAGCAAAGCATTGGCCGACAAATACAGTGGCAGGCCGAGTTCCGCCAGCAGTGCCCTGCGGCGCTTTTCGCTGCCGGCCACCCCGGACAGGCCGAGCGCATACAAATCCGCTTTGACAAGCGGCCGGTCCGCTTCCACGTCTCCGACTGACTCGTCATTCCGGAGGAATGTTGCTCCGGCGCGTTCGAGCGCGCGCAGCAGGATATCCTGTGGCATACCCTCTACTCCGAGTTTCCCTTCCTTCGAGGGATGGCGCTTTCGCGCTTCCTTGCCCATGATTTCCGGCACATAGGCGTGCTTCACCTGCTCTTTCGGAAGAGCGCCGCGCAGGAAACCGCGGATGGTACAGCCGGCGCCATCGCTGTCGGTCAAGACCAGAATCCCACGCCGCGCCGCAATTTTACGAATCATTTCCAACCGTTCCCGATCCTTGAAAATGCGGAATCCGCCGGTCTCCAAAATCACCGTATCCACCAGCTGTTTTAGAGTATTAATATCGTACCGGCCTTCCACAAGGATGGCCTCTTTGATTTTTATCATGCTGTCCCCTCGAAATTCGATGCCATTTGCAGTAGTGCAAGTTCCAAAACTTTTTGCTTATCAGCAGCGCTGCTTTTGAGCGCCGCATCGGTTTCGCCGCAGATTCGAACCGCGCCGCGCAGCCATTCCAGACGGACACTGCGCGCCGCGTTCTTTAGCTTCTGGGCGTAGAAGCTGGATCCAGAGCCAATGAGTGCGGATAGCTCATTGCTGCTGCCGTTGGACTGCGCGCTGAGCTTCGCGGCGTATAGGCGCTGAACATGCCGCAGGATCGCGGAAAAAATCGCGACCTCCGTATTTTTCTGCGCCAGCAAATCCCCTACAATCACAACCGCCTTGTCAAAGCGCCGTGCTGTAATGGCATCGGTCAGGTCAAAGATCACCGCATCCAGCACGCGCGTGCACACTGCATCAATGTTATAGCGCTTGATTTCATCGATCGTACAATGCGCCGCCGCCTTTTCAATTTCTGTGATCAGGTTGGTCATCGACGTGCCGCACAGGAAAATCAAATAGGCACAGGTATCCTGATCCATGTCCTTCCCCAGCGCCCGCACCCGCCTGCGCACCCATGCGATGAGTTCTCGCTCATCCAGATGCGTAAACTCCGCAAAACATGCATTTTTGTCCAAAATCGCATGCATTTTTGTGCGTTTGTCCGGTTTAAACGCAAGTGTATCATAATAAAAAACCAGACAGATATAATCGGGCAAGTCACTGAGCAGCGCGGCAAGCATGCCCTGAAAAGCCGCCGGCGGCTTGTATAGGTCAAAATCATTTACAACGACCAATTTGCGTTCCGCAAACGCCGGATAACTTTCCACCGCCTCGCTCAGCATCTCCGGGGTCAGTCCGCGTCCTTCCAAAAGCACCAGATTAAATTCTGCAAAAGTCTCGTCCACCAGTGTGGTTTTAAGTTCCTCCAAGTAGTGCTTTTTCAGATAATCCTCTTCGCCGTAGAGCAGGTACAGGCTGCCCGGATTGCCTGCCTGCAAATCTTTTTTGAGTGTTTCCACGCCGTTTGGCTTCTTTTTCACCGCCATTCTGGCCGCCCTCCTTTGATGGTTGTCTGGTAACAAAGATCGCCTTCTGTTTTCGTGGAACGCACCGGGGCGTTCCCAGCCGTACCACTGTCATACCATCCGGAAGGCAGGAGGATTTCCATGGGATGCACTGCATTCGTGATTGTTTTCAGGCAATCCGCCTCCTGCAATTGCTTTTCGGAAAGCACCAGTTGCCTGCAAGAGAGTTTTTGACTTTGCAGCAAAGCATCGGTCATTTTGGGTGTAAAGCTGTGTAGTGTGAGAAAACTCGTCTGCTTACCGGCTGTTACCTGCACCCCAAGCTTGCGCGGCGTGCCGCCGATCAGAGAAATGCCAAGGGGCTCCGCACCGACCGGACGCACATCCTCTGCACGCCAGACTGTGACGGGGATGTTCTTTGCCTCCGCAAGAGCAAAAATCTGCTCGCTCAGCTCACTTTCTCGAGTCTCAGCCGGAATAATGATGCTGTCAACCGTGCTATTCTCCAGCAGCTGCGGCACATTTCGCGCATGGGTCTGATCCAAAGCTGTCAAAATGAGCTGATCAATTTGTGCATAGCCGTACCAGTCCATATATGCCTGAATTTGCTCCGCTGCATTTTGATATCCGCTACCCGCACAATCAATAACAGCAAAAAATTCATGTCCTGCCGCCACGGAAATTGCCTGCCCGCTGCCGCAAGAAAACAATATGGTTTCATGGCGGTTTTCTGCCGCGCGGGCATTTGCATACAAAACCGGCATCAGCACAGCACAGCAGGCGAGTGCAGCATACCGCGCTGGGAAACGTTCCTTTGCCAGAAGTTTCGCTGCAATCAGCAAATAAAGTGCGCCTACCGCCGCTTTTGTATACCAGCTGTTCCAGTACAACAGCAAAACCGTCATCTGGCCAACTTGGTCGGTTACATGAAAAACGTATGTGCAAAGCCCTTCTACTCCCCCGGCAAGAAGCGTTCCGAGCATTGGAATGCGTCCCGCAAAGCACAGCAAAAAGCCACAGATGAACAACAGTGCGAAGACCCCAATGGTCAACAGGTTGGCGATCAGAGATGCAGCCGACACATATCCGAAAGAGGAAAGCAGAACTGGCATCGTTAGGATCAAGGTGCTGGCAGAGCATGCAAACGCACCCGCCACAACATGGGCAGCTTTTTTCTGCCACCTTCCATGAAGCTTTTCTACAAACGGATGCAACAAAGCGCCCTGTATTTTTCCGCTGAATAGAATCAGCCCCAGCGTTGCGAGGAAGGAGAGCTGCAAACTCAGGCTATCGATAGCGTAGGGATTATACAGAAGCAGGAGCACAAGCGCCGCGCACATGGAGTGCAAAGCGCTGTTTTCCAGCCGCAGGAAGAATCCGCCCGCGGCAAACGCATACATGATTGCCGCGCGGATGACTGAAGGGGATGCCCCTGCCATGGGAACAAATACGGCAATTGCAAGGAGCGACAGCAGCAAGCCAAACCGTCTGCCGGCCACTAAAATAAAAAATGCCGCGAGAAAACCCACATGCATGCCGGATACCGCCATCACATGGCTAAGGCCGGATTTTTGAAAACTTTGGCGGTCGTGGGTAGTCATCCCGGCTTTGTCCCCGAAAAGCAGGGCCTTTACGAAAGCCGCGCTGCGCGGTAACAGGATATGATCCAGTTTCTCCCGAAAGCCTTTTGCCCATACCATTGGGCGCAACGTCATTGGAACCTTTGCCGGTTTTGCAACCGTAAGACCTGCGTCGCAAGAGGCCAAAATATGATAATTGCACCCGGCATAGTAGGCTGCGCGGTCAAAACCGCCGTTTGCTGAGCCACGATAAAAAGAAAACCGTCCCTCTACCCGGTCGCCGGGTATCAGTTCCTCCTCAGTCAAAGGAACATATGCCATCGTTGCAAAGGATGGTATCCACAAATCCAGCCCCGAAGCTTTGGCATCCACCTTCAAAGATACACGCTGTGTATCCTCATATTGATCCGCATAGCCGGTCACCGTGGCCGAGAGCACAGCTTCCTGCTGATCCAGAGCATCCAGCGGCTGATGGACAAAGCCGGTATATAAATTGACATAGGCAAATCCTACGCCGCCGCCAAGGAGCAGGCAAACCGCAAAAGCCTCTTTTCGAAAACGCCGGGCTGAAAAATAACTCACCAAGCACAACAAAGCATAAACCGGCACAAACCATACACATTCCTGCATCCAATCCAGCCGGACCTGCACATACGCCGCGAGCACAAACGCCAAGGTAAACAGCGGAAAATACCACTGCACCGCAATCCCTCCTTTATATAGGAAAAGAGGGGGAGCCGGCAACCTGCCGGCTTCCCCTCCCTGTCTGGTCACATCAGCCCGGAGGCCAGGTCATGTCACGTCCCGCCAGCACATGGAAATGCAAATGAAACACCGTTTGTCCAGCCTGCTCGCCGCAGTTGGTCACAACGCGGTAGCTGTCAAGGCCAAGCTGCTTGGCCACCTTGGCAATCACAGCATAGCAGTGCCCGACGATTGCGGCATTGCTGTTCGTGATGTCCAATGCGCACGCAATGTGTTCCTTGGGAATTACAAGGAAATGCGTCGGAGCCTGTGGATCGAGGTCATAGAATGCATAGCATTTCTCGTCCTCATACACCGGCTTTGAGGGGATCTCCCCCGCCGCAATCTTGCAGAAAATACAATCGCCCATATGGCAAGCCTCCTTTTAAAGATTCCTGATCGAAACAACTTACCCAAGCTGCTCGGCTACAATGTTGTTGACCGCTTCGAGCGCTTCCTCGAGCTTAGCCGGGTTCTTGCCGCCCGCAGTCGCATTATCCGGGCGGCCTCCACCGCCGCCGCCACAGATTGCAGCAGTCGCCTTGACAATCTTGCCCGCATGAGCACCCATTTTGACGGCCTCCGGGCCGCAGACGCATAGGAAGTTGATCTTTTCGCCTGCAACGGTGGACAGGACAGCGACCATCTTGGGCGCTTTCTCCTTAATGGTATCGCCCATCTGGCGCATCATATCCATATTCACATCATCGAGCTTAACCGCAATCACGTTCACGCCCTTCACATCGCGCGATACGTTGAACAGGTCGACGAGCTGCATGTTGGCAATCCTAGCGGATAATTTATCAATATTCTTGCCCATCGTATGCATTTCGCTGAGCATCATTTCGACCTTCTGGATCAGTTCGTTCGGGCTGGTCTTAAGCGCCTTGGCGGCTTCGCCGATCATGCGCTGGCGCTCGCTGAGGAAGTTCAGCACGCCCTTTCCTGTGATAGCCTCAATGCGGCGCACACCGGCTGCGACCGAAGCTTCGCTGACAATCTTAAAGATACCGGCCTTGGCGGTATTGTCCAGATGTGTGCCGCCGCACAGCTCAATAGAGAAATCGCCGGCCTGGACCACACGGACGGTCTCACCATACTTTTCACCAAACAGCGCCATCGCGCCCTTCTTCTTGGCCTCATCAATCGGCATTTCCTCGGTGACAACCGGATAACCGGTGAGAACCGCATCGTTGACGATGGTTTCCACCTGCTCCAGTTCCTCGGGCGTCAGGGCAGCAAAATGCGTGAAATCAAAACGGATATGGTCGGCGTCGGTGTAAGAACCAGCCTGCTCAACATGCGTGCCCAGCACGGTACGCAGCGCCTTTTGCAGCAGATGGGTGGCTGTGTGCGAACGTGCAATGGCCTGACGGCGGGATAGATCGATCTTCGCATCCACCACATCTTCTACCGCCAGCACGCCGCTCTTTACCACACCGATATGCAGGAATTTTCCATCTTTGGTCTTTTGAACATCATGGATGTTCACAATCGTACCCTTGGTGCTGGTCAGGGTGCCGTGGTCGGGCACCTGTCCGCCGGATTCCGCATAGAACGGGGTATGGTCGAGCACGATCGTTGCTTTCTCGCCCGCAGAAGCCGAACCAGTCAGTTCGCCGCCCTGCGCAATGGCCAAAACAGTCGCCTGCTCTTCAAAAACCGTATAGCCGTCAAAACGGGTCTTGAGCGCCTTATCAAGGCCAAGGTCCTCCGATGCCCAGCCGAGATCCCCCATTTTCTTGCGGTCTTCACGAGCGCGCTTGCGCTGCTCGTCCATCAAGCTGTCGAAACCTGCACGATCGGTAGTCATGCCCTGTTCCTCAAGAATCTCGAGGGTCAGATCAATCGGGAATCCATAGGTATCATACAGTTTGAATGCATCGGCAGCGGGCAGCTCCGTCTTGCCCTCTTCCTTGACCGCTGCAATCATATCGTTTAAAATTGACAGCCCGGCGTCAATGGTTGCGTCAAAGCGCGCCTCCTCCATCTCGATGACCTTATGGATATACGCGCTCTTCTCGCGCAGTTCGGGATATGCATCACCGCTCTCGTGAATGACTGTATCGCAGACTTCGCTTAAAAACGGTCGGTCGATGCCCAAAAGTTTTCCATGGCGCGCAGCACGGCGCAACAGGCGGCGCAGCACGTAGCCGCGGCCCTCGTTGGATGGGATAACACCATCGCAAACCATCATGACGGTCGAGCGGATATGATCTGTGATAACGCGCAGCGAAATATCATTTTTTTCGTCCTTATGGTATTCCACGCCCGCAATCTTTTCAATGTGCTTCATAATGTTGCGTACCGTATCGACTTCAAACAGAGAACCAACGCCCTGTACCACACAGGCCAGACGCTCCAGCCCCATGCCAGTGTCGATGTTCTTCTGCACGAGTTCGGTGTAATTGCCGTGGCCGTCGTTATCAAACTGGGAGAACACGTTGTTCCAGACCTCCATGTAGCGGTCGCAATCGCAGCCAACCGTGCAGCCCGGCTTGCCGCAGCCATACTCTTCGCCGCGGTCGTAGTAAATCTCCGAACACGGGCCGCAGGGACCGGATCCATGCTCCCAGAAGTTGTCCTCCTTACCGAAGCGGAAGATACGCTCAGCCGGGATTCCAACCTCCTTGTTCCAAATTTCGAACGCCTCATCGTCATCTACATAGATCGAAGGATACAGACGATCGGGGTCGATGCCGACCCAGTCCGGGCTGGTCAGGAATTCCCAACTCCAGTGAATGGCTTCACGCTTGAAGTAATCGCCAAAGGAAAAGTTGCCGAGCATCTCAAAGAAGGTGCCGTGGCGGGCGGTCTTGCCGACGTTCTCAATGTCGCCCGTGCGGATGCACTTCTGGCAGGTCGTGACACGGTGACGCGGCGGCTCAATTTCGCCCTTGAAGTAGGGCTTCATGGGCGCCATGCCCGAGTTGATGAGCAACAGGGACGCGTCATTCTGCGGGATTAGCGAAAAGCTGGGCAGACGAAGGTGCCCCTTGCTCTCAAAGAAACTGAGATACATCTCTCGAAGCTCGTTTAAGCCTCTGTACTGCATGATTGGTTCCTCCAATAATTTTAATGAATGGCAAAAGAAAAGCCCCGCCCCGGTATAGGGGCGAAGGCTGTGCTTCACGGTACCACCCTAATTGCCGCTGACGCGGCGTCTCAGGCTCCCTTAACGCAGGAAAACGCTCCGTTCATCACGGAAAGGCTCGGAAGTGGCTGCCGCACGTGCATGGCCGAGGGGCTTTCACCATTCTCCTCTCGCTTTGGGCTGCTGCCTGCGGCTCGTTTCGTCATTGCCAGTATCAATATGCTTAATTATTGTACCACATTTTTCGCGGTTGTCAATCTCTTTCGCGCGTGTTCCATGTAAAATCGTATGCTTTCGGCAGCTTTTCGGCGTTTGGGCTTCGGCGGCTGCAGTTTGACGCAGGCCGCATTTGTCAGCGCACACAAAACCTCTGGATTGTCCAGATTTTCCACCAGCATAGGTTTTGCCGCCATAAATCCGCTTCTTTATGTCTTCTCCCGGCGCAAAATCGCAAACGAATCGATTTCAAATGGAAACTCTATTGTAAACCGCATTTCGGGATGATGGAATACCTCAAGCATGTTCCCTTCCTCATCCACCACGCCGTTGGCACGGAAACGGTACGGCGCCTTGCCGGGCTGCATAAGTTCAAGCTCATCGCCAGCATAGAAACGGTTCTTGAGCGCAAAGGTGGCCTTGCAGCCCTCCACCAAAACCGGCATGCCGGTCACTTCCCAGTCGCGGATATACTGGCTGTCTTGGTAATATTGCCCATCCGGGTCTCCAAAATAAAAACCCGTATAATAGTTCCGGTGGCTGACCTTTCCAATCTCGTCGTGGATATCCGATGAAAGCACAAATCCCTCTGGATTTGCGCAGTATGCGTCTACCGCACGGCGATAGGCCGAGGTAATGCCGGCTGCGTAATAGGCGGTTTTGTTACGGCCCTCAATTTTGAAGGATGTAATCCCCACATCGACCAGTTCAGGGATGTGATCAATCATGCACATATCCTTGGAGTTGTACAGATAAGTGCCGCCCTCGCCCTCGACAACCGGAAAATACTCGCCCGGCCGCTTTTCCTCGACCAGATTGTACTTCCAGCGGCAGGGCTGTGCGCATGCGCCATGGTTGGCATCGCGCCCGGTCAGGTACTGCGAGATCAGGCAGCGGCCCGAATAGGAAATGCACATCGCGCCGTGGACAAAGGCCTCAATTTCGAGTCCCTTCGGCGTTTTCGCGCGGATTTCTGCAATTTCCTCCAAGCGGAGTTCCCGGGCAAGCACAATGCGTTCAGCGCCAAGATTCGCCCAGAAATTTGCTGCCGCATGGTTGAGAATACTGGTCTGGGTGCTGATGTGCAGCGGTACGCGCGGCGCATATTGCTTTGCCAGCGCAATCACGCCCACATCCGCAACAATCAGCGCATCCGCGCCAGCATCCTGAAGCCGCTCCAAATATGCCGGAAGCTGCTTCAGGTCTTCGTTCGAGGGAATAATGTTGACCGTGATATAGCACTTCACGCCGCGTGCATGGGCATAAGCAATGGCGCGCCGCAGCGCTTCGTCCTCAAAATTTGCAGCGGCGGCACGCATGCCGAAGCTTTTTCCGGCCATATAGACCGCATCCGCGCCGTAGGCAATCGCAAAACGCATTTTATCAAAATCACCGGCCGGCGATAAAATTTCCGGCTTGATTTTTTCCATCATGGCTCCTCCGCATCATCGTTATTTTCCTGAGGGGTGTTTTCCGCGTTCTCAAACGCCTCTGTCGCTTTTTCTTTGTTGCGCTCATGCTCGCTGTTGGTGGTTGCAAACAGGTGGGAGCCGTCCGGCATGGCAACATAGAAATAATAATTGTGTTCAGAGGGATGCGACGCCGCATACAAGGCATTATAGCCCGGATTGCAGATTGGCCCGGGAGGCAGCCCTTCGTGCAGATAGGTATTGTATGGTGTATCGGTTTCGAGATCCTTCTTGGACAGCGAACCACTGGTGCGGCCCAGTCCATACAGCACCGATGCGTCAATTTCGAGATTTGGGAACCGTGAGCTTTTCAAACGATTGTAAATGACGCCGGCAATCATTGGGAACTCTTCCGCAACCTTCGCCTCGCGTTCCACCAAAGATGCGACGGTCACAATTTCATGCATCGAGCGGTCGAGGTTCTTTGCGCCTTTTTGAATCGACTCATCATAATGGTCGTCAAAGTTATTGAGCATACGGTTGACCACTTCCTTGACCGCATTGCCGTTTTGATAGAAGGTATACGTATCCGGGAAAAGATAGCCTTCCAGCCACCCCTCCTCCGGCGGAAGCTCTTCCTTCAGGAATTCATGCTTGAAGGAATATTCGTTCAGCGCTTTATCCAGCTCAGACTCCGAGCAAACGCCATTCTCAATCAAAGCCTCCCGAATCTGAGCGAGCGAATATCCTTCCGGGATGGTGACTTTCACCGTTTTCTTTTTATCGGCATTGCACAATGCGCGAACAATCTGGTTATAATCCATCGCCGGGCTTAGCTCATAGGTGCCTGCAAGGATATCAACATCCTTGCCTGTAACCTTCAGAAACAGGTTAAACAGGCTTCCGTAATTGACGATGCCGGTCTGATCCAGCTGCTTGCTCAGCGCCGATGCTTTCATGTTCTTTTCCACAGTAATTGTGATGACATCCTCATCCTTTACAAGCGCCAAAACGTCGTTTGCCGCAAACAAGGCCACCATGGAAAGCAAGATGGAAACGCCAACGACCACAACCAAATACAGCAGAGCGCCGGCGCAGCCGGTTGCCTGTTTTTTTCTGCGGCGGCGTGGCTGCCGCGCATAGGATTCCCCGCCGCTTGCGTCGCGCGGGGTCCGATTTCGTGAATCCATACAATCCTCCTGAAAACTATATCACGCCAAAAACAGTTTTGGCAAAAAAAGCGATGACAAGGGCAATCGCTCCCGGATTTCCGATAATCGCCCGCACTGCCGCTGCGTTTGGCTGCCCCTGTATGAAGTGTGGCGCACGTCCGGCAAGCAGCAGCCGCTCCACCGCGCGCAGGGATAAATAAACAAACAGCAACAGCAGCAGGATGCAGAACGATGGGAAGTGGTTCCAGATGCCGAACGCACTGTATGTATCGGTCAGCCAAAGCACAAATAAGTAAAACAGGTTATTGGCCCCATGCGCAATGACAGCCGGCCAAATAGACCCATACGCAAAGGCCAGCCACCCAAATGCCAGGCCGCCAAGCAACGGGCCGACAAAATTATACAGCGAACCATGCAGCATGGCAAAAACCAGCGCAGTCAAAAAAATACACAACCCGGTGCCTGCGTAGCGCGTAAACACTTGGAAAACTGCGCCGCGTATATAAATCTCCTCTACGATAGCCGGGATCAGCGCAACTGCAAGAATATATATCAGCGGATGGCCGCCAAGATCGGAGGCCTGAAATGAAGCCGGATTTAGCGCAGAGATATCCTGCCCCGCGATCTGTAAAACCACGAAATTCGCCAAAAACGAGAGGAGCGACACGGCAATCCCCAGCCGGAGTGCAAGCCGCACAGCCGGAAGACGCAACCGCTTCCTGGATACCGGGATTTTAATTGGCTCCCCGCGCCGCAGCGGCAGGATAATCATTGCAGCCGGCACCAAAAACGCAATTCCCTCTGCAAGCAGAATACCCCAGGCGAGCAGGCCGCCGCTCAGCCACCTTCCGACAGCCCCCCCTGCAATCAGCAGGCAGAAACAGCAAAACAGCGATATGCCGGTCAAAAATGCAGACCTATTTTTCATGCGGATATATCACCTGGCTTTCCGTAATCAGAATATCGCAGGAGGCGTCATGTTCTCCGATTGGGATTTTCCGAAACAGCCGGGCCTGTGCACACAACAGCATGCGCGCTGCGGATGTCTGCGGTAAATACCGGTCATAATAACCGCCTCCATAGCCTAGACGGTTACCGGCTTCATCTGCCGCAAGGCACGGGACAATACACAGATCCAGTTCTTGGGGCGGCACGACCGGGCAGTTATCGTCCGGCTCCAGAATCCCATATTTCCCAGGGCGCAGCTGCGCAAAGCCAGATACCGCGTGCGCCTGCATCATCCCATGACCATAAGTTCTTGGGAGGCACAGTGTTTTCCCCCGCACAAGCGCATCGCGCAGGATGGTATATGTATCAATTTCATCCCCCGTCGAACAATAGCAGAACACCGCCTGCGCGTTTTGATAGGCCGATTCCGCCAGAACCCGTTTGGTAATTGCCCGATTCTGCGCTGCGCGCGCGGACAGCGAAAGCGCGGCACGTTCGCGCTTCATCCGGTTGCGAAACTCGGTTTTATCACTCCGCGGCATGGTAGCAAACCGATTCCGCGACCTGCTCAGCCGCAGCCTTGCCCATGACGGCCGCACACAGCGCCAATGCGAAATCCATTGCAGCGCCCGCTGCACGGCCTGTAATAATCTTTCCGTCCACACAGCAGTTTTGATGTACCACATTGGCGCAACTCATACCGTCCTCCATACCCGGATAGCAGATGGCGCGGCGGTGATGCAGCAGATCCATGCCGCCGAGGATCACCGAAGGCGCTGCACAGATGGCCGCGATATAACGCTCATTGTCCGCGCAGAATTGCACACATTCCCGCACAAAATCCGACTCATTGAGGTTCATAGTGCCGGGCATGCCGCCGGGCAGAACCATCATCTCCATCTCGTCGCGGTCAACCTCATCCGGTAGAATATCGGCAACCACCGGGATACCGCGCGCACCGGTGACCGTTTTTCCCGTGACACCCACGGTCTGGACTTCCGCACCCGCGCGGCGCAGCAGATCCACCGGCGTCAATGCTTCCACTTCTTCAAAGCCGTCTGCCAAGAATACGTATACCATGCTCGCATCTCCTTTAATTCAGCATAAGATTCATATAACCATCCGCCGGCCGTGCTCCGTCATGGCGCAGTACACAGCCAAGCGGCTGTCGATTGGAAAACCCCAGTCCGGTGACATGGCAGGCAGGCCGGTTAAAGCGCTCCATAAGCGCCGCGACAAAACCCAGCTCGGTTTCCGGTGCACACACCAGTTCCTGTGCCCATACCTGCGTATCGGAGGGCCACACGAACGCATAGCCATCCGGCGCGCCAGCCGGCCCGGTACACAGAACCTCTCCTCCGCAGCCGGAAAACAACTCAAGCTGTTTGCGCCATTCGGCCTCGTCGCGACAGAGATATGCACCTTCCCACAGCTGCGCATGAAACAATGCGTCCATGACAGATAGATCCTCCGCTTGGGCGCTGCGCAGAGAGCAGGGCGCGGCATCTGGCTTTTCGGTATACTGCCGGTCAGAGACATACAGCGCAGGCACATATCCAAATCGTGCATAAAAATCGAACAGCCAAGCCTCCTGCGGAATCAGCACGGATGCCGCGCGCCCCATCTCGCAGTCCAGCTCAAACGAACGGCGCAGCAGCGTATCCATCAGATGCTGCCGCCGGCAATCCGGATGGGTGCAGGCCCCATAAATATATGTGACTTTTTCCGTCTTACAGCCGTTCTGCATCCGGTAGGGCAGCATCTGCGCCATGGCGCACAGCTTGTCCCCTCGCAGCAGAAGAAGGTTGCAGCCCGGGTCATAAAGATGGGCAAAGAAATAATCTTGAAACCCTTTATCCCCGGGAAAGCAGACCGACCACAGGCCGGCCACCGCAGGGGTATCCTCCGGGACGGCAAACCGGATCGTCAGTTTTTCTTGATTCTGGCGCAATGTTTTACTCCCATCATGACCGGGCGGTATGACTGCTTGGCCTTGCGCAGCCCTTCCAGCCCAAGATCCTCTTCACGATTTACATATTGGACATCCGTACAGTTGCGTTTGACAAATTGCTGATTGATCATCTGGTACGCACCATCAATGGTATGATCGGCCTTCTCAATCTGCACGACAAACATATCCTCTGACGCCCGGCAGCCAAGCGTAAAGGCGATGACTTCCCCATCCAGCCGCAGAATGCCGCCGCGCAGGTCCAGCTCATCGAAATAATTGAGCGCAATGCCGATCGCGCAGGTCTCGCCCCAAAAATCTTGGTCGCGCATACAGCCATTCTGCTCACACCATTTGATGTGGAACTGAAACGCATCATGCGTATTCTCCTTGGTAATATCCTCATAGGTCCAGCGCCCCTCGTGCGCGGCAAGAAAACGGTTCACCAGATTCCGCTTTGTTTGCAATTTCTTTCCCGAAAGGGTCTGCAGCTTTTCACTGAGGTAGATATAATCCCAGCCGCCTTCATCGGTGGAATACTCATACCGGCCGGGCAGCGCCGCTTCAATCCGCGGCTTCATATCCTCGGCAATGGAACACATCGCAAAGGGAACGCCACGCTCCTGTGCGTCCTGCTCCAGCAGCCGGATTGCCGCAGCCAAATCGCCCTCGCCCACAGGAGCCAAATACATGATTTGCTGCTCATCAAGCGTTTTCATTTGTACCAGCAAAAAGCCCTCCCAGAAGCAGACCCGTGTATGATAATGCCCCCGCCAAATAAACAGATCGGTAAAGCAATGCTCACACAGGTGATAGGAATAGGCGCGCGCGCATGCTTCCACGCGCGGCTTGTCTTCCAGGGTTAGCTCTCGAAATTCTAACATAAACTCCGTTCTTTCTATTGTAGCCCTGCGGCAGTACCTTTGACATGTCGCGTCTTGCAATCTAGTGTTTCTCAAAATGCGTTTCTTTATTCCTGCCCACGCAGCGCACGATAATGCGCGCGTACCTCGACCGCCTGCCCACAGCTCATCTTGCCTTCGCTGCAGGCTCCGTCCACACACGACGGCCCGCATTTCGAAAACAAAGTGGGCGCGACCGCATAAACGAGCTTGTACATTTCTTCCGCAAGCGCACGGATTTCCCACTGGGCGCGGTTGCAGCAGCGCAGCCGGAAAAAGTTTTGCAACGACCGCGCGTTGGCAGTCATCAAAATTCGCGTTGTACAGGCGTTCGGTAACACATACCGGGCGTCCTCAATGGATTTCTTTTGCGCCTGACTGCGTGCCTTTTTCTCCGGCACACCGGCATCGAGCAGCTCTTTGAAATGCCCTTCCATCAGTGCGGCGGTCAGCTCCTCATAGGTACGCTGGTCATCTTCCATCGCCTGAATAAATTTTTCCTTCGCCGCAGGGATTTTTTCGATCTCAGGTGGAACGACATATTCAAA
>URFQ01000035.1 GCA_900547195.1 uncultured Butyricicoccus sp. | reverse complement strand
ACCACGCCTTTCCGGGGCTGTCAAGCCCCAAACCCTGAAAAAACTGCACGAAAAAGGACCTGCTAAAATTTCGGGTATGCTTCTTGACAAAACAGCATAGAATAGTGTATCGTTGTTAGACAGAAAGACGCTCTGCGTGAAAGATTACAAAATGGTTTTTTTCACGCGGAAACGGTTGAAAATTTAAAAAAAGTGTACTATCCTTATAGTAATGAAAACACGGCGCAACGCCGTCCGCGAGAGAGGTTCCCACTATGAGCGAAGAATACGGCAACGATTATGTTGTACTGACCGACGAAGACGGCAACGAAGTTGAGTTTCAGCACATCGACACCGTCGAAGTCGATGGCGAAACCTACATGGCTTTTATTCCTGCTGAACTTGCTGTGGATGAAGAGGCCGAAGTCGTAATCCTCAAGGTCATCGAAGAGGACGGCGAAGAAATCCTGGCCTCGGTAGAAGACGAGGACGAAGCCGACAAGATCTTTGACATTGTCATGGAGCGCGTCGAGGATATGTACGAGGACGAGGAGTAATCTTTTCCTATAGAGCTCAATCCCCCTGCCCTGTTCGACAGCAGCCCTTTTTCAACCCACATCTCTTATATGGGATTCCGAAGAATCTTCCCCGGTGGAGCGCAGGCCTCCCGCGAATCAAAAGTGGATGTTGGAAGCACGGAAACCGAGGATAGGAAACCCACCTGCTCTTACGTGCAGGTTAGCAATGGGGCTGCATCGGCAGAGGCGGGGGCCTTATCGGAAACCAAACGGCAGAGAGGCCGCCCGAGGGCGTTTATCTGCTGTTTTTTTTTGCGAATCAGGAGTTTGCAAAAAATTTATATATAATTCACAGAAAAACCACTTGGATTCGACCTTTTTCTGTGGTATACTATATAGGAAGAAAAGCACCGGAACCGTCCCGGTGCGCGGCTCTTGCCGCGGGAGAGCAAAGCATCGCACCTGTGCGATATTACCAAAAGGAGGTGACATCCCATGCGCATTTACATCCGGCCGCAGCTGCCCGATCCGCCCGATATCGACGATCTGATCTTTGAAGACGAAGGCAATCACAGCGAAAAGTAAACGGCCGCCCATTTATAAAAATGGCCAGCCGGCGTAGCTACCACGCCGAGGCGTGGTTTTTTTGAACCCTTTTCCCGGGATCTGATTTTGTCGAATATCCAGCCGGCGCTTTATGCCTGCTGCTCGAATGATAAAAAACAGCGGCCGCCGCAGAGCATGGGTTTTCCCCTTCTGCGGCGCTTTTTTATGCGCTTTACAAGTATTTTTCTCAACTTTACAGATATTTTACACATTTTTTACGCCCGATCGCCCGGATTTTCTTTTTTGGGTCTGGTCACGGGCGCGTGCATTTGCTACACTGGGTATATGGAATCAAGCGGCACGCATCCGGCAAGCCTTGTGGTGTGGGCTGTCCGGCGCCGCGCCGAGTGCATTTTTTAATGATGAAGAGTTTTTGCCACTTTTGGGGGAATATCACGTGCGGCGTTTATGCCCATTGGAGGAGGAAAGGCCATGAGTAAAAAAGAGAAAAAAAAGCAGCGTATTCTGAGCCATGATATCAGCTATACGCTCAACCGCGAGCTTTCGTGGCTGGAATTTAACCGCCGCGTATTGGAAGAAGCCGAGGATACGTCGGTGCCTCTATTTGAACGGTTGAAATTTGTATCGATTTTTACGTCCAATCTGGATGAGTTCTTTATGATCCGCGTCGGTTCGCTCACCGATATCGCGGCGATACGTTCCGAGGATTTGCCGGACAACAAGTGCGGATGGACGGCAGCGGAACAGCTGGAACATATTTTTAAGGTATGCGGCCCGCTGTCGGGGCGGCGTGATAAGGTATTTGGTGAAATTGAAAGCGCCTTGTCCGATCTGGGCGTGAAGCGTCTGCGCCGCAAGAATCTTACCGCGAATGAAAAACGGTTTGTCGACCAGTGGTACCGAACAGCCGCCAAGCCCATCTTGTCCCCGCAGGTCATTGACCAGCACCACCCCTTTCCGCATCTACCAAACGGCCGCCTGCATCTTTTGGTGCGGCTGCGCTTTGATGAACGGATTCTGCTCGGCCTTCTGCCCATCCCCCCGTCCCTGCCGCCCATGGTGGTGCTCCCAGGCGAGGGACTGCGTTATATTCTGACCGAAGACATCCTGCTTGGCAAGGTAGCGAACCTGTTCCCGGGCTTCCATATCCAATCCAAAGCAGTCATTAAGGTCACCCGCAACGCAGACATCAGCCCCGATGATGAGGCATTTGATGTGGATGTTGATTTCCGTCAGCATATGCAGAAGCTGCTCAAAAAGCGCAATCTGCTTGCCCCGGTTCGTCTGGAGTATCAGGGTAGGCTGCCGTCCGCGGCTCTGCATCAGCTGTGCGTGCGTTTGGGGCTGGATGCCGATCAGGTATATGCCTGCAATGCTCCGCTGAATCTGGGCTATGTCTTTGCGCTGGAAGGCAGCCTTCCGCCGGCAGCGGGTTTGGTCTATGAACCGTGGATGCCGCAGCCTTCCCCGATGGTTAATGACAAAAAGCCGATCCTTCCGCAGGTGCTCGATCATGATGTGCTGCTGCACTACCCTTACGAGAGTATGGCTGCTTTCCTGCATATGATCCGCGAGGCCGCGCGCGATCCGCAAACGGTTTCCATCAAAATTACGATTTATCGTGTGGCGCGCAAATCCAAACTCATTTCTTATTTATGCGAAGCTGCCGAAAACGGCAAGGACGTGACGGTGCTGGTTGAACTGCGCGCACGTTTTGATGAACAGAACAACATCGACTGGGCGGAGCGCCTGGAGGAATCGGGCTGCAAGGTGATCTATGGCATTGAGGATCTCAAAGTGCACTCCAAAATCTGCCTGATCACCCGGATGGGGAACGAAGGCATTGAGCACATCACCCAGATTGGCACAGGCAACTACAACGAAAAAACCGCAGCCATGTATACCGACCTCGCGCTGATTACTGCCGACCCGGTGCTTGGCGCGGATGCCGCGGATTTCTTTAACCATATGGCGCTCGGCGCCGCGCCGACAAGCAGCCACTCGTTGCTGATTTCGCCGCACATTTTCAAGCCCGCGGTCCTGCGCCTTATTGACGAGGAAATCGCTAAGGCCGAGGCCGGACACCCCTGCCGGATTGTCATGAAATTCAACTCCCTCACCGACCGCGATATCATTGACCGGCTTTCGGCGGCGTCCTGCGCCGGCGTCCCGATCGACCTGATTATTCGCGGCATTTGCTGCCTGGTGCCGGGCGTCAAGGGTAAAACCGAGAATATCCGGATCCGCTCCATCGTCGGGCGTTTTCTGGAACATTCGCGCATCCTATGCTTCGGCGCAGGCGCGAAGGAACGCCTTTACATCGGCTCGGCTGACCTAATGACGCGCAATACCGAAAAGCGCATTGAAATTGCCTGTCCGGTTTCCGACCCGGCCGTTGTTGCACGAATTCACGAAATTCTTAACCTTGCGCTGCGCGATAACACCAAGGCCCGCGTTCACAATGTGCATGGGGATCTGGTAAAGCCGGAGCGCGCGCCCGGCGAGCCTCCGGTAGACTGCCAGTTTGCCCTCATGCAGCTGGCGCTCGAGCGTGCCGGCAAAGTCTGAAAAACGCAGGGTAGGCAAAAGGCGCGCACCCATAGGTGCATTGCGGAGTCGCCAGTGCTGCTTTCGGGCCGGGAGCCGCGGCGGCAATCTTACTGCGGCGTCATGTTTTTGCCAAGCGTAAAGCAAAGCTTACTTCCACAGCCGGCAAAGTACAGCAGCCCAGAGAATAAACCTTGCCATTTCGCTTGTTTCACGGGACGGCATTTGCCTGCTCGAAGTTCCACTTTGCCCGCATGGCTGCGCGGATTTTCTTGCGGATAGCTTTTGCGTGCCACTCGTTAAGAATACTTAAAAAGGGCGAAAATCGCTGCCCTGTTGGCTCTCGCTGCTAAAGGTAAGGAGCATGTCTTGCCGGTTGATATACGTATGGCCGATGGACGAGTCCAAAACGAGCGCGTCGCCCTCCTTCCATACATAATCGCCCGCTACTTGTTTTACGGAATTTCGATGTTGGAGAAGTATAAAAAAGAACGCCAATGCGGTTGGCGTTCTTTTTTACTCAGTTCCCTCAGGAAGCAGCATGTCTTTTTTCAATACTTTCTCTTGCCGGACCTTGCCCAAAGCCTTACCTCTGTTGTTTAGAACGGGTCTTACGGGACAAGCAGCGCCGCAATGGCGACGTTGTATTCCGGCAGTCCGCTGCTGCTCCACAAAAGCGGCATATGCAGCTCCTTTTCCGCAATCCTGCCCAAATCAAAACAAAACGCTGAAAAAGAATAGCGCATGCGATGCGGCTTTCTGCATAGCCTCCCCCCGAAGCGGGTGCAGATTTCGCATTGCTCACAACGGCCGGCTGCAATACTGGTCGTCCCCGGATGTCGCCCCTCCAGCTGCAATTGCAGCTCATGGATCGTTTTTTTCACCTGTCCATAGGTACGCTGCCGGATCGGTTCAAGCAGTCCGGGCTGCTGCGAAGCCCGGCGGCAGGCTTCCGAGTACACGACTTTTACCCCAATGAGGTATACGCGGGAAAATTCCGCAAAAAACTCCCTGGTATCCGGTGCGCCCGGCGGGCATGACCAACGCTTGTTATAATCCGGGCATCCACAGCAGCACGTATGGAAGGCCACGGGGTCATAATAGGTTTCCAACAGACGTGCGGCCGAAATCTCACGCACGCACACCTCTGTCCGATATTCCATCCTGTCTTCCGCCTTTCTTCCACCTGCTTTTCGGGCCTGCCCCGTGTTCCCCAGCCAAACAAAAAAACTGTACCCGGAAGATGGTACAGCAAATAAGCCGCACGTGGCAGCCATTTTTGCACCTTTTCCACACCGGAAAAGTCTTACGTGCGTTCAATCCGTACAGGCATCCCACTTTCAGCGCCAGGCGAAAGCCCATCTTTTTGAACCCACCGTTGGCGCTGGGCAAAACAGGAGATTCCCCGCGCGCCGCCTGGGAAGACGGCGGCGCCGCAGGGACAAAGGTGATTAGCCCTCCTGCCAGTTTGCCGGGTAGACCGTATAAACGTATTTTGCGTGGTCGGGGGTCTGGAAATGGATGTGGCTCCCCTTTGGGATGTAGATGATATCGCCGACTCCGCCCTTTACAATGCGGCCGTCAATCTCGATTTCCAGATTTCCTTCCAAAACGATGTCATACTCGTCATAGGTCAACGTCCACTCAAAGCTCGCGCCGTCCTTCAGCTCCATAATGCCGCAGCCCATGCGCGGCGCTTCCTCAAGCGTGGTCACGTCCTTCAGCATCACGTCCGAACGGCCCTCGAAGGGTTCGAGCGGAACCGTGCTGGTCTTGATGCCGATGATCCCGCTCGGATCCACCTGCTTTTCAAAGCCGGGCCCGCCTGAAACGGTCTCTGCAAGCACCTTTTCCACAATTTCACGGAGTAAAGCTTCACTAATGTTCATAAGGCCACAAACCTTTCTTATTTGCTTGCTGCGTCAATCTTGCTCAGCAGCTTCGGGGCGAGGAGATTCGCCAGAATAACAGCGGTGATACCGGCTACCAGCTTACCAACGATAACAGGGAAGATCATTTCCTTGTTTACGCCGGCGGTGAAGCCAAGGTGGTCGCCGAATACGAAAGCTGCGGATACTGCGAACGCGATGTTGAGCAGCTTGCCCTTCGGGTTCATCTCATGCAGGATGTTGAACATTGCGATGTTGTTCGCAAGGTTCGCTACCATACCGGCAGAACCCTTGTCGTTCATACCCAGAGCCGCGCCGAGCTTGTTCAGCGGGCCGCCGAAGGTGTTGGTGATCCATTTGACCATCGGGAACGCGCCGATCAGTACGATACCAATCTGGCCGCAGACCAGAAGACCAGACTCAAGCGGAACGACGCCGTCTGCATCGGGCAGAACCATGACGTCGAGCAGTGGGAACATGATACCGGTCTGGTATTCGAATACTGCAATGGCGGTGAAAATCGTGATAACGATGGTAACGCCCGCGCCGAATACGTTAAAACCGGAGATCATCTTGGACGGGGCAAACCACAGGCCGATAACGATCAGGCCGGCGATTACGATAACCGGGACCAGGTTGATGAGGATACGGCCGATGCTGATCTTATAGGGAGTCATGTTCATGACCAGGCCGCCAACGATACAGCCGATCGGGACAGTAATCAAACCTGCAAGGATACCAGCGCCGAGATACGGGCGGTCTTCCTTCTTCATGATGCCCAGCGCGACCGGGATGGTGAATACAATGGTTGGGCCCATCATGGTGCCCAGAATCAGGCCCGCAAAGTTGCCGATGGATTCGTCGGCAGCCAGCTGCATAGCCAGCGGGTAACCGCCCATGTCGCACGCGAGCAGCGTGGTCGCAAACATGGAGGCATCTGCACCGATCGCAGTGTAGAGAGGCTTCAGAATGGGCCCAAGGATGGTCGCCAGTACAGGAGCCGCTGCAACGACACCGGCCATAGCGGCGGCCAGAGGGCCGATCGCGTTGAAGCCTTCGTCGAACTGCTCGCCGTAGCCGAACTTGTTGCCCATAATCTTATCGACCGCACCGACCAGCATGAAGATCATCATGATCATCATGATGACCGAGTTGATGGACAGCCCGGATATCCAAGCCTGCAAGCTTTCAGTAAAAACGCTCATTTGCTATCCTCCTCTTTTATCTGTGGATGCATAAAACGGAACAGCGTTCCTGTTCCCCCCTTATTGGTCAAAGCAGCGCGTCAAACAGCTGCTTGGCCGGGCGCGGGATGACCGTCGTACCGACCAGAAGCTCTGCGTCTCTTGACGCCGCTTCGACTGCTGCGCGCACCGCACCAACGTCGCCGGTCAGGGTCACAAAGCCCTTGCCGCCGATGGCGTAGCCGGTACGCACTTCGATGAGCGTGATGTTGGCCGCCTTGGCCGCCACATCCGCCGCGGTAATCGCGGAGGCGATCGAATAGAACTCCAGCACGCCCACCGCGCCGCGGGTCTCGACCTGATTGGTCATTGAAATCGCGGGGATCAGCTGCTCATGGATGTTCGGGATCATCAGCTCGTCGACAACGAACTGGGCGCCGCGCTTGCGGCCCTCGGTCATCGACGCGCGGACGTCACCCGTGTCGCCTGCCACGATAATGATGTACTTACCCGGGCAAACAGTGGACGCTCGGAGCAGCTCGACCTGTGCGGCCTTTACCATATAGTCACAAGTGTCAATGCCGCGGGCAATGCTGTTGAGTTCGATCATGCCGATTGCAAGTGCCACTATTTATCCCTCCTTCCGGCGGGCAATACGTGCCCCAGCCGGGGTAATTTCCGTAATCACGCCGGTAATGCTGGCGTGGATGTTGGCAGACAGGCCGCCTTCAGCCGCTGCCGCGAGCAGTTCGCCCGCCTCCACCGCGTCGCCGGCGTTTTTGACCGGCACGGCCGGTTTGCCGATGTGCTGGGAGAACGGGACAAACACCGTTTCCGGCTCCAGCTCCAGGCATTCGTGCGCGTGCTTGCCATAATACTCTGCAAGACCCAGCCGGGTGACCAGGCGGCCGGTTGGGATGCGGTGCAGGTTGATATCCTCCTGCGCCTCACAAACCATATTGCGGGGCACCTGGATGCCGCGTTCCCGCAGCTGCACCTTCATATACTCATTGACCTTGCGCGGGGAGAGCCCCATCGGACAGGCGAACATTTCACACACGCCGCACGAGCAGCAATTCGCTGCATCGCCGAACGCACGGAGAAACTCGCCATCGTCCTGGATGAACTTCTCCCGGTACAGGTTGCGCATCACGAGGTTCGGCCGGATCTGATGGCCGATCAGGTAACGCGGGCACAGGTCGGTGCACATACGGCACTGGATGCATGCGGAACGCGCCTGCGCCGCAATGCGCTCAATCGGCCGTTGCGCGCGGGTGATCAAATAATGGTCGCGCGGCAGCACGAGCAGGTTGCCGGTCGTTTTGGTGACCACTGCCGCCCGGATTGCCTCCGGATCGACCACCACCTTGCCCATCATCGGCCCGCCGAGGATGACCGCGTAATCGCGGAGGTTCGGTTTTGCGGCCTCAATGCATTCGGTGATCGGGGTGCCGATCGGCACATGCAGCATAACCGGCTCGCGCACCTCGCCGGTGACGCTCAGGAACTTGGTATGTACGCCCGTGCCCTTGGTCAGCGCGCCGTAAATGTTCAGGAGCGTGCCGACGTTGTCCACGACCGCACCCACGTCGATCGGCAGGCCGCGCTCGGGCACGGTCTTGCCGGTGACCAGCTGCACCATGGTTTGCTCGTCGCCCGCAGGATAAAAGGTTTCCATTGGGAAAAGCTTGATCGCCGCGCCCGCTTTGTCAATCGCCGCCTGCAAGGCCGCGATTTCGGGTTCGTATTTACGTTTCAGCGCAATTACGGTATGCGCCGCGCCCAGATGGGCGGCCACCGCCGTCGCCGCGGCCACAATGTGGTCGGCATAGGTGCGGCACAGGTATTTGTCGGTCTCGATCAGCGGCTCACACTCGGCTGCGTTCACGATAAACCATTCGGCTTTCGTATTCAGCTTGACATGGGTTGGAAAACCCGCGCCGCCCGCGCCAACGATACCCGCGGCCTTGACCGCTTCGATCAGATTCATTCTGCTTTCACCACCTTATTGCAGCACGCCCGGATCGATCTCCTGATCGTCCACGATGCCGACCACCGTGGCGTCAACCGGGACGCTCATATCGCCCGCCGCGCTGCGCGCCGAGCTGCCGCCAACGATGAGGACGGTTTCGCCCACGCCGGCTCCAATGGTATCGGCGGCCACGACCGGCGCTTTGTCGAGCGTACCGTCCAGGATATTGATCGGCTGGACGATCAGCAGCTTGTAACCGCTGAGCTTCTCTTCCTTGCGCGTCGACCAGATATTGCCGATGACTTTTGCAACTCTCATTGTTCTCCACCTGCTTTGCCAGGGAAACCCAGTCCCGCGGCGCGGCGCGCCGCAGGGCCGGAAAACCTAAAATTAGTCTTTCACTACTTTCACGCCGCGATTGGCCGCATATTCACGCGCCAGATCGGTGAGGATCGACTTCGGGCCAACATGGACAACCGCGAGGTCGCGGTCATACACGGCCGCGATGTCGCGTTCGGTGATGATCCGCTTGGTCAGAGTCTCCTCGCGCCCCCCTGCCACAGACGCTTCCGCCTCTGTCGGTTCGGGCGCTGCCGCCGGAGCAGCCGGCATACATACGGCCATGCCTTCGCCTGAAAGGATTGCGTCTTCCAGGCCAGCCGCCGGGCAAACGACGACGCCGGATTGTTTCAGCAGCGTCAGCTTGTCGAGCAGCATCTGATAGTAGGCGGATGGAGCGGTTTCTGCATACTGGAACAGCTCAACGGCTTCCTGCGGCACAAAAATCTTTTTGCCGAGCAGGATCGCCTTCTGCGCGAGCGCGGTAAACGGCGTATCGCACACGCCGCCGGCCAGCCGCGTCAACGCGTCCACGGTCAGGTCAAACAGGATCACAGCCTCATAATCGGCCATTTCGCAGTCATATTCCTTCATGAGCGCGCAGTCGGTGCGGTAATATTCCAGCAGCCGCGGGCTTTCCAGCATGGAATGGCAGACGCTGCCATGCTCCTGCGTCAAAATAAGCAGGCCGGGTTTGCCGTCGCCGGCCTCCCCGCACGGGCAGGCTTCGTCTCCCGCAGCCTCCATCTTGGCGGCCACCCGGGCGACGATCTCGTCTACCAAAGCATTGAAATCCATTCTCTCCCCTCCTTTCTGCATTTCAAATGGGTCAAACAATACAATTCATCGCAATCCCGGCGGGTGTCACCAGGAAGGGGTCGGCGGGCTTTACCGTACGGATGCCGGTCTCCTTTTCGAAGATGCCCTCAATCCCAGTGAGGCAGCAGGTGCCGCCGCACAGGTAAATCGCGTCGGTTTCGTCGCGGTTGATGTACCGGTTCACAATGGACGCCATTTTTTCAAGGGTGGCCTTGACGACCGGCAGGATTTCACGATGCCGCGCATAATCCTGCTTAATCGCCTCCGCCTCGGCAAACGGGATATGGTAATTGCCCGCAAGCACCAGCGTCACATGGGTGCCGCCGGTCGGTTCGTCCTCAATCCGGGCAACCTTCCCGCCTTTGAGGATGGCAAGGCCGGTGGTGCCGCCGCCAATATCGACAACCACACCGTCCTCAATCTGATAGACCGAATTGGCCGCGGTCGGCTCGTCGAGCACGTTCGTGACCTCGAACCCCGCGCCTTCTGCAACATACTGATGGGTTCGCACGCTGGATTCTGTCCCGGCCGGCATGGCAATCGCGCAGTTAACAAGCTCCGCGCCAATCCGGTCTTCCAGTTTGGCTTTCAGCTCGCGCACGATGCGCAGCGACCCCGAATAATCGACGACAACACCATCCCGAAGGACGTCCGCCGCCTGCTTTTCACAGGCAACCGGGTTGTTCTCCTCGTCCAGCACGACCAGCACGATGTAGGCGGTGCCCAGATCCAGCCCGACCTTGAGCTTGCTGCCCACGGGTTTGAATGTCTCATGCTCAGACCGTGCCACACGCTCCATATATGCATTCACGCGGTTGAGATCCATCATAATTTTGCCATCCTTTGCTCTGAGAAAACGTTACTTGATGATTTTACCCAGCGTAAAGCCGCTGACCAGCGCCGCGTTGGCTTCATCGAAATCGATGTGCATCCGGCAGCTCGACTTGCTGCTCACGCGGATCACCACGTCCCGGAATACGACCGGGCGCGCGGTAAACACCTCGACGTCCACATGCTGCCCGTCTGCAACGCCCATGACTTCCGCCACATCGGGCGTCAGGTGGACGTGCTCCTTGGCGACGATCGCGCCCTCATCGACCTCCAGCGAGCCGCATGGGCCGACAATTGTGATTGGCGCGGAGCCTTTCACATTGCCCGACATGCGCACCGGCGCATCCACGCCGAGCGCCACGCAGTCGCTCCTCGACAGCTCAATCTGGGTGGCCGGGCGAACCGGGCCGAGCACGGCCGTGCGCTCCATTTTGCGCTTTGGCCCCACAATCGTCACGCGCTCCTCGGACAGGAACTGCCCGGGCTGTGACAACGGGCGCTTGGGCGTCAGCTTTGCGCCCTTGCCAAACAGCACTTCCAGATGCTCTTGCGTCAAATGGACGTGGCGGGCGGAAACCTCCACCTCGACCAGCCCCGCGCGGGGGATTGCGTCCAGCACCGCCTGGATAATCGGTTCCATGGGTTCCATTCGCAATTCCTCCTTAACCGTTGCCCGTGTATACGCCGCCGAGATACATGCACATCATGATGTGCAGCGCGCTCGACAGGCGGTTGAGCTCTTCGATAATATCCAGCCGGGTACATTTGCGCCCGTCGCGGAACGCCTGATTCGCGGCTACTTCGGTCTCGCGGATCTGGGTACGCAGCTGATTGAGCAGGGCATAATGTTTGCCCATGGTATAATCGGGCAGCTTCATCTGCTCGATGCCAAAGAACTTCACCGGGTTATGCGAGCGCTCGCGCAGCTCGGCATGGTTCAGCCCGATGATCCGTTCGTTTTTGAAGTCCTCCCCCAGGACGTCGCAGCGCATCATTTCGCGCAGCACGCCGAGGATGTCTCCGAGGTCGTCAATGAGCTTAATGCTGCCGCCTTCTTCATGGATGGTAGCCTGCGCGAGCACGACCTGCGCCTGCAAGCTGTCCAGCTTGCCGCGGAACAGGATGCGCGGGTCGGCTTTGGACACCAGCACATTCCCATGCAGATGGGTCATATGCTCAGGCTTTTCCGTGAAAAAAGCGCCGGTCTCATCGTCGATGAATTTTGCGGCGGCAGGCGCCTGCTTGGCAGGCGCCGCAGCCGGTTGTTCCGTCTGGGGGGCTTCTGGTTCAGCGTCAGCGGGCGGCTTCCCTTTGGAGATCTTGATTTTGCGCTGCTGCAGATACTCCCGCGCTGCGGGGGACAGGATCTTCCCCTCCGGGATGTAATAAACCTCCGGCTCCGTGGCCTTGAGTTCCAACCGCAGGATCGCTTCCGTGATGACCTTCAAACAACTCACCCCCTAGGCCTGTCATAACAAATCGATTATTCCTTGATGTCCAGCGTCGGAAGGATGAACTCGACCTCGTTATGCGGCCTCGGGATGACATGCACGGAAATCAGCTCGCCCACGCGCTCGGCTGCCGCCGCGCCCGCGTCGACCGAAGCCTTGACCGCACCGACGTCGCCGCGCACCATCACGGTAACGAGGCCGCCGCCAACATGAACCTTACCGATCAGGGTAACGTTCGCCGCCTTTACCATGGCGTCGGCTGCCTCTACAGACGCAACCAGACCCTTGGTTTCAATCATGCCTAAAGCTTGCATTGCTGCCATAACTATATTCCTCCTTGACAGCAGCCTTCCGGCTGCCGGATTCGTGCTGTGAACAATTTATGCCTCGCGCAGACGCTCAATGATCTTCTTGACGATCAAATCCACCGACGCGGGGCTCATATCCATCTCGCCGGTCTCGCAGATGCCGTCCGGGCACTGCGGGATGGACTTGCGGATATCCTCCAGTTCGCACTGGCCATATGCCACGTAGCGTTTGTCGAGCAGGTTCATCGGGCCGACGTTCTCGCTCGTCGCGCTGCCGCCGACGGCGCCGCAGCCAAGCGTCAGCGAGGGCATCAGGCCGGTCGACGCGCCGATGCCGCCGAGAGCGGACGGGGTATTCACCATGAAGCGGGACGCCGGGATACGGTGTGCGAAGTAATCGACGATCTTTTCATCCTTGGTATGCATGGAGAAGGTGTGGCCCTTGCCCTCATAGCGCAGGACGGTGCAGCAGATATCGCATACGTCTTTGTAGTCGGTGCCGGTGAAGAACGCCAGAATGGGGCCGAGCTTCTCGTTCGAATACGGATGGCCGCGGCCAACGCCGTCTTCGTCTGCGACGAGCACGCGCGCGGACTGCGGGATGTCCAGGCCAGCCAGCTTGGCAATGGTCTGCACGCTGCGGCCGACGATCTCGGGGTTCATCGTGCCGTTGGCACGCAGGATGAACTTGCCGAGCTTTGCACGCTCCTCGGAATTGAGGAAGTACGCGCCCTGCTCCTCCATCTCGGCCTGAATGGCCGGACGCATGTCGGCATCACAGATGACCGACTGCTCGGAGGCACAGATGGTGCCGTTGTCGAACGTCTTGGAATCAATGATGCGCTTGACAGCCAGTGGGATATCCGCTGTGCGCTCGATGTAGGCCGGGCCGTTGCCGGGGCCGACGCCGATCGCCGGGGTGCCGGACGAATAGGCTGCGCGCACCATCGCGCTGCCGCCCGTCGCGAGGATCATCGCGGTGTCCGGATGCTTCATCAGATTGTCGGTTGCCTGCATGGTCGGGATCGAGATGCAGGAAACCAGGTTTTCGTTGCCGCCCGCTTCGGCGATTGCCTGACGGATGACCTTGACGGTCTCCTGAATGCACCGCAGCGCGCTCGGGTGCGGCGAAAAGACGATGGCGTTGCCGGCCTTGATCGCGATTTCGGATTTGAAGAGCGCGGTCGAGGTCGGATTGGTCGACGGGATCAGGCCCGCGATTACGCCCACCGGCACGGCGATGATGCGGAGTTTTTTCTCCTCATCGCGACCCAGTTCGCCGATGGTCTTCATGTCCTTGATATACTCATATACGCCGCGGCTTGCAAACACATTCTTGATCACCTTGTCTTCGACCACGCCGAAGCCGGTGTCTTCATGTGCCATCTGCGCCAGACGGCGCGCATTGCGCACGCCCGCGTTTGCAATCGAGCGCACGATGCGGTCTACTTCCTCCTGCGATTTTTCCGCAAGCTCCTGCTGCGCCTTTTTGGCCGCGCCAACCAGTTCGCGGACTTCCTGCATGGAAAGCAGGTCCTTATCATAAAGCTGCATAGACTATTCCTCCTGCGTTTCGAGGATACGCGCGATCAGTTCCTCCTTTTTGGCGAATCGGATCTCGCGGCGGGTCATTCCAGTGGCGCCGAGCGCCCGCGCCACGGCGCGGAGCCGGGCCACCGTCATACGCTGCATGCTTTCCTCGCTGAGCGATTCCAGCTCTGCCGCGTGGGCCTCTTCCTCAGGATCTTCTTCTTCCAGGGACGGGTCTTCCGGTTCCGGCTGTGCCGGCGGTTCGGGTTCCATTTCCGCCTCCGGCTCGGCCGCCCGTTCCGTTTCCGGCTCCAGTTTGGGTTCCGAATCTGCCGGCGGTTCCGGCGGGGTCAGCGGGTCGAGGATGTACTCGACGTCGTCCGCCGGGCGCGGGATCACATGCACGGAAATCAGCTCGCCCACACGTTCGGCCGCCGCCGCGCCCGCATCCACCGCGGCCTTCACCGCGCCGACATCGCCGCGCACCATGACGGTCACAAGGCCGCCGCCGACATGCGTCTTGCTCGCAAGCGTCACGTTCGCCGCCTTCAGCATCGCGTCCGCCGCCTCAATTGAACCGACCAGCCCCTTGGTTTCGATCATGCCCAGAGCATTCAACTGTCATCCCTCCGTTTCACTGTGCGGGCTGATCGCTCCCGCACGGTTTTGCTGAGAGACTTACTCTACTCTCGGGTTGTCTGCTACGAACTCGACAGCGGATGCGAATGCTTCACAAGCCGACTTGCATGCGGACTGGCTGCCGGTCAGCAGCGCGCCGCCGAAGTTGGTCTCGGACGGGGGTGCGTACAGAACGCACATGCGGACGTCCGCAGCCTTCAGCGCAGCATCCACGCCGTACACAGCCTCCAGCGGAGGCGCAATCAGATAAGCCAGCGCTTCGCCTTCCGCGATGCCGGCGCCCTCGGACAGATAGGAACCGGTGCGGGAAATGCACTGTGCGTAGTAAACAATGGTGTCGTCCTCGTTCGCAGAAACGAACCAAGCAACGTTCTCCACCATGTCAACGGCTGCCTGCAGGCCGGCCTTGACCTCCGCGGGGTTCGGGCCTGCCAAGATGCCGATGAACTCACCGGCAAGCTTGGTGTTCGCGTTTGCCGCGCCGCCGTAGAAGCTCTTTGCATAAACCACCTTGACGTCCGCCTTCTTGGTCGCTTCGTCCACTGCCGTGTAGCCGACATCATCGCAGTCGGTAGTCAGCAGGGCGAGGGACTTCTGATCGGGAGCCAGGTTCAGCTGCTTTGCGAGGTCCGGAGATACGTTCGGGATGATCTTGGAAGCCAATACGCTCGCTCTTACGGGATCTCTTTTCATGTTCGTTTCCTCCCTATTACAGTTTCAGGTCAGTGCCGCTGGCCTTCTTTTCCAGCATGATCTTGATGATCTCGGCAATGTGCGCGCCAGCCTCGGACGGGATGGTACCGTTCTTATGGATGTTGGATACAACCGTTCTGCGCGCCTCGGGCATGCCCACGGTTGCTTTATAGGCGATGTAAGCGGACATGGATTCCGCAGTGATGAGGCCCGGGCGTTCGCCGATCAGGGTGCAGGTCACGTCTGCGCCCAGCAGCTCGGAAATCTCATCCATAACGCCTACACGGCCATACTTGACGAAGAACGGGGTACCGGTGTCAATCTTGTAGCTCTGCAGGCCCTGCAGGATGGCGGGCAGCAGGTCGGGGATGTTGGCCGCAACCGATGCGCCGGACAGGCCGTCCGCCACGTAAATCTGTACGGTCGGGTTCTTCTTGCACTTTTCCTTGAGAACCGCAATCGCCTCGTCGCTCAGCTTACGGCCAAGATCCGGACGGGTCAGGTAGGTGTCCTTGCTGTCGCACTGGGTCTGCACGATGAAAAGGCCAAGTTCCTTCTCGATGAAGTCATGGTCGACGTCGTTGAAGACCGCGTCCTGCGCTGCCGAATGCGCGGCACGGAACTGAAGCTGCGGGTCGGTTTTATAGCGCGCGCCCGCCTTGCCGATGCCCAGACGGCAGGGTGCATTTGCCTTCAGCTCTGCATATTCCTCGCCATGCTCGGGGTTCTTGACAAGATACTGGGTGCGGATATCAACTTCGGTGACGTCGGGGATGCAGCCATCCTCGACGGCGGGGGCTGCACAGCCGCATGCTGCTTCCACCGCGGGAGCCGCGGCTGCGGCGGTGTCGCCCGAAATATTCATTTCAGCGAGTACCTGCTCAATGATCGCTTTTAAATCCTTCTGCTCCATTCGGTCTGCACCTCCTTACTTGGTCATGAAGACGGAAGCGTCGCCAGCCTTGGGCGTCAGCTTGCCGTTCTCCGAGAAGCCCATCTTCTCCAGCCATGCGTCGAATTCCTTGATCGGGCGCAGGCCGAAGACCTCGCGCAGCGCAGCGGCTTCATGATAGCCGGTGCACTGGTACATCAGCATACAGTCGTCGCCCTGCGGGACGCCCATGACGTAGTTGCAGCCAGCCGCAACCAGCAGGGTCGCCAGGTTCTCAATGTCGTTCTGGTCAGCCTTCATGTGGTTGGTGTAGCAGGCGTCGCAGCCCATCGGGATGCCGGTCAGCTTGCCCATGAAGTGGTCTTCGAGGCCGGCGCGGATGACCTGCTTGGAATCATACAGGTACTCCGGGCCGATGAAGCCGACAACCGTGTTGACGAGGAACGGCTGATAGCGCTTGGCAAGGCCGTAGCAGCGGGCTTCCATGGTTACCTGATCCCAGCCGTTGTGCGCTTCCGAGGACAGCTCGGAACCTTGGCCGGTCTCAAAGTACATGACGTTCGGGCCGGTGCAGGTGCCCTTATGGAGCATCATGTCGCGGCCTTCGTCCAGCATCTGCGCGGTCAGGCCAAAGGCTTCGTTGCCCTTCTGGGAGCCCGCGATGGACTGGAACATCAGGTCGAGCGGCGCGCCCAGTTTATCGGCCGCTTCGGTCTGGGTAGTCACGTGTGCAAGCACGCAAATCTGGGTCGGGATTTCCCACTTTTCCTTGAACTCGTCGAACATCTTCAGGATACGCGCTACGCTTTCCAGGGAGTCGTCTACCGGGTTCAGGCCGATGACGGCGTCGCCACAGCCAAGGGACAGGCCTTCCATCACGGAAGCGATAATGCCCTTCGGGTCATCAGTGGTGTGGTTCGGCTGCAAACGGGACGAAAACGTGCCCGGCAGACCGATGGTCGTATTGCAATGAGCGGATACTCGCATCTTCTTGGCTGCGTAAATCAGGTCGAGGTTGCTCATCAGCTTGCAGACCGCGGCAACAATCTCGGAAGTCAGCCCGCGGGAGGCGCGGCGGATCATGGCGCCGTCGGTCTTCTCATCAAGCAGCCATTCGCGGAACTCCGCAACCGTCATATTCTTAAACTGGCTGAAGATGGTCTCGTTGACCGCGTCCTGAATGATCCGGGTCACTTCGTCCTCTTCGTACGGGACCGCAGGGCAGTTGCGGATCTCGTTGAGCGTGATATGGGACAGTACAACCTTCGCGGCCACGCGCTCCTGCGCGTCCTCCGCTGCAATACCCGCCAGCTTATCGCCCGATTTTTCTTCGTTGGCCTTGGCCATGACCTCCCTGAGCGACTTAAACTCATAAGTGTGGCCAAACAGTTTTGTTTTCAGTATCACATTCACTCACCTCACGTTAATTAGTGATTCCCTTTTTAGGAGTTGAAAATCAGCGTCTTGATCACCACAGGGACGACGTGGCCGTTTGCAAGCGGCTCGCCGATGTCGATATAGTCTCCGCTCAGGGTGCGGATGCCGTCAATGCAGATCACGTCTTTCCTGTGTCCCAATTTGACCGTCAGCGCATTGCCGAGCACCTTGCCAATATCGTTTTCCACCACGATGACCAAGGGGAATTGTGAATCGATCGCCTCCTTTGCCCCCTCGATGATTGCCGCCGCCAAAGCCTGAACCTCCGCAAAGCTGGTGCGCCCGCGGCCGGTGAACGCGATTGCGATCTGTTCCGGTTTGCCCTCAGGCCGGTAAAGCGGCATTTGATTTTGAATAGAGGATGTCAGCGTTTCCAGCTTCGCCTCGTCCTCCTCGGACACCTTTAAAATGGGGATGTTTTTGATCGGCAGCCGTTCCTTCGCATAGCTGATGGTACTGCCGCTGACCTCGGTCGTGTGTGTGCCCGCACCGACCACGGTAGCCCGGATGGTTTCGGCAGCCTGGTACAGTTTGACCTGCCCAAACGCCGGATGGTTGCGTATGGCTCGCCCGAGCAGTACGCCGATATCTCCATAGCAGAACACGTTATCCGCCGTGGGTTGATAGATATAATCAGCCACACCGCCCGAGAAGGTCACGCCCTTGACAGCGGGCTCGGCCGGGATGGGCTTGCCATCGTTGGTATATAGCTTCAGATGCTCTGCATCCTGAGGCTTGAGGAAAAGGGCCTGCGCCAGATGCTCGGCCATGAGCTCGCACACTTTCGTGAGCGTTTTCTCATCGGCGCGGTCACCGGCGCTGATTTTAATGCCGTGCGCTGTCGCGAGCGCCTGCGTTTTATGGAAAATATATGTGATTTTCCCGTCCTGTATTTTAATGAGGCGGCCGCCGATATCCAGGCAGCACACGCCTTTGAGGATGCCTTTTTGGTAGAGCGCGAGATTGGAAGTGCCGCCGCCGACGTCAAGGTTTGCGACCACCGTGCGGTCCTCTTCCGAAATTTTATCCGCGCCCGCGCCGCGCGCGGACAACACGCTTTCCAGATCGGGGCCTGCGGTGGCAACCACGAAGTCGCCCGCAAGGTCGGAAAGCGCGGCAAGCACCTGATTGGCGTTTTGCTTGCGCGCGGTTTCGCCGGTGATGATCACAGCGCCGGTCTGCAAATCGCCCGGCGTCATGCCAGCCTTTTTATATTCGTCGCGCACGATCTGTTTGACCGCTTCGGCGTCGATTTCGGTCGCAGAGCGCAGCGGGGTGAAATAAATATCGCTGCGGTAAACAACTTCCTTTTCCACAATGCTCACGCGCGGCACTGCATAGCTGCCGGCCAGATTTTCTACCACCAACCGGCTGAACACCAACTGCGTGGTCGAAGTGCCGATGTCAATTCCGACACTATGCACAATTTCCTGCATATTTTCACCAGCCTTTCTATCGAAAAAGAAAAGCAGCCCGGAGCGCAGGAATCCCCCTGCATCCGGACTGCGTCGTACGGCTACTTTCTCTGACCGGCGCTACGTCACGCCGATCACGTCGAGTATTTGGTTTTTAAAATCAAAACTGGTATACGTCCCATCCGGGCCGGACAGCAGCGTGAGCTTTCCACGCAGCTTATCCTTGACCAGCGTCTGTACAATGGACAGCCCCAGCCGGTCGCCCCCGACGGCTTCCACGTCAAACCCGCAGCCGTTGTCGATCACCTCGATGCGGGAATACAGCTCCCCTGCTGTGATCACGATGCGGATCTGTCCGGAATTTTTGTTTGGGAACGCATATTTCAGTGAGTTTTGCAGCAATTCATTGATGATGAGCGCGACCGAGGTGGCGATATCGGAATCGACCTCAAAATCATCGCCCTCCAGCGTAATGGAAACCTCGAAATGCTGCCTTGCGAAATAACGCACCGCGTTGCCTTTAATATTTGCAATGACCTCGCCAATCTTCACCTGATCCACGCCGCTCTGTGCGAGCAGTTCGTGGGTCGCGGCAATGGAAAGGATGCGGTTCATGCTTTCAATCAGAACCTGCCTGGTTTCCTCGCTGTCCGTGCGGCGGATTTGCAGCCGCAGCAGGCTTGCGATGGTTTGCAGATTATTCTTCACCCGGTGGTGCATCTCCTTGATGGCCACCGATTTGAGAAGCATCTGCTTTTCCTGCTCGCGCAGGTCGGTCATATCGCGCACCACAACGGCAAAGTCGATATCGGCGGAGCCGATCTGGATACGCTTGATCGACAGGGAATACTGCCCGACCAGGGTTTCAACGGCCGTATACCCGTCTTCGGTATCTTCAGCCTGGCCGGTATCGAACAGGCGGATGTTTTCGTATTTCTGCCCGAGGATGTCATCGACAAACCCAAGCCTTGTGTATAGTTCACGCGCCAGGGAATTGCAAAAGGTGACCATGCCATCGTGCCCGACAATAATCAGCGCCTCGTCGATGCATTCGGGAAGCCAGTTGTTTTCGTCAAACATATGCGTGATGGCGTTCGCCATGCGCTCATAGCTCTGCGAAGAAAAGTGCAGGCGTTCGCTGACCGTGCGCTGTTCATCCGCCCGCTTTTCGCGGATCAACACGCCAATGACCCGCTCGCCGTTTTTGATTGGTTCGACCGACTGGATGACGTGCGTGCGCTCCTGCGTGACCGCTTTCATCTGCTTGGTGGCAACGCCGAGCTTAAAGGTGCGCGCCACGGCGGGTTCGTTTTCCGGCTTGGCCAGCAGGCCGACCACCGTCTTTTTATACGACGACGGCACACTCTGCGGCTTGGCCTCCGCCACGACGATGGCGTCCCCGTCCGCTGCCGGGCAATCGACGAAGATATCCGCATCCTCCAGGTTGGCAAGCGGCTGGAGCACCGCGCTCATGCCCTTGATGATGCCGATTTCCTCGTCCGTCAGGTCGGTGAATTGTTTGCAAAGCCTTTCGATGATGTCCATGCTCAGCCCCCGGTTTGCAGCAATAGGATCTCAGCCACCCGGCGCATGGACATGCCCTTTTCCAGGCTGAGTTTGCGAATAAAATCATAAGCCTCCTGTTCGGAAAGGCCGTCGCGTTCCATGATACGCCCTTTGGCTTTTTCAATGATGCTGCGGTTTTCCAGGCGCTCGGATACCTTGGCGATATCGCGCCGCAGCTTGCGCATTTCCTTGCTGCGCGCCACGGCCAGCTCAATGCTTGGGATCAGGGACTTTTCATCAATCGGCTTGACCAGATAGCCGCTCACCCCGAGATCCTTGGCGCTGTCGATGAATTCGCGCTCGCTGTACGCGGTGAGCAGCACGATGGCCGCGTCCACGTCCTCTTCCATCATAATGCGCGCCGCAGAAAGCCCGTCGAGCAGGGGCATCTTGATGTCCATGAGCACGAGCTCCGGCTTTTTGGCCTTGCAAAGCTCGACAGCATCGAAACCGTCCGCTGCCTCGCCGATGACCTCGTACCCTTTTTCCTCAAGAATCTCCTTAATATCCATTCGTGTGATCGGCTCGTCATCCGCGATGACGACCCGAAGCGCCGGTTTGTCCATTGGTGTTCCCTCCCCGGGGATTCGTTATTCATAGCCCAGAAGCGCAGCCAGCTCTTCGAAGCCTGTGCCTGCGACGCTGCTTGTCACAAAAATCTTTTGCACGCCCGCAAGTTCCAGATACTTCTTCGCATCTGCAATCTCCGCGTCCGTGGCAAGGTCCGCCTTGGTGACAACGCCGATGGCAGGTTTGGCGTACATGCTGGTATACGCGGGCGGGAAAATGGTCGAGTGGTCGGTCGCATCCTGTACCAGGACGATCAGGTCGGCATCGGTCGCCGTGACCATCAACGCGCCGCGCATATAAGTGCGCTCAATGTACTCGCCCGGGGTATCAATCATATTTTGATTGATGATCTGTACGGTCTGCGTTTTGCAGTACCGCAGCGCCTCATGGCTGAGATATTGGCAGAGCGTGGTTTTGCCGGCCGCCGAGTGGCCGATCAGGATAATGCGCTTTTGCTTGCGCTCCCCAGTTGCTTTCTTTTCCATATATTCTTAACAGCCGGTCAGGTCTTGGTGATTGGCGCCGGAGAGAAGCCCATCTTGCCGCACAGAACGCCTAGCACGTCGCTGAGCGCGGCTTCGACCGCGGCCACATCGCCGGTGATCACAAGCGAACCGTTAAAGCGGTCGACAAAGCCGATCGAAACATCCGCGGCCTTGCTCGCCACATCCGCCGCAATCATCGCGGCTTCGGACGGGGTGATCGTAAAGATGCCGATCGCGCCCTCCGCGTCCAGCAGGCCAAGCTTCCCGTACAGCTGCTGCACCGGGCTTGCGATGACATGCGCAAGCGTCACCTGCTTGCCGGGGACAAATTCCTGGATAATGCGTTTCTTTTCATCAAGTTCTATCATGCGTTTCCCTCCCATGCCTGGGGAATTCTCTGAGCATGCTCAGCATTTACCGGCTGAGCATGATGCGGCTGGTGCCGCTGTAAGCCTGCTCATACAGGCGGATAACGTCTTCTTTGGTGGGCTTTTTCGGAGTAGTCCCCGTGCAGCGGTCGGCCATGGCCGCCTCCGCCATCGGCTCCAGAATCTCCCGGAATTTTGCCTCGTCCACGCCCGCTTCCTTGATGGTATGCGGCACGCCCATGTGCTTTTCAAACTGGCGCACCGTGCGGATCAGGTTGATCGCGCTCTGGCGGACACTTGCGGTCTCCAAGCCAATCAGCGCCGCAAGCTCCCCATACCGCTTTGCGGTTTCGGTCAGGCTGGTTTCACAGCCCGCGTTGTAGCTCATGACATAAGGCAGCAGGATGGCGTTCGCGCGCCCATGCGGGATATGCGCCTGCGCGCCGAGCGCGTGCGCCATGGAGTGGCACAAGCCCAGCCCGGCATTGGAAAAGGCCGCGCCAGCCATACACGAGGCGTCATGCATCGCCTGGCGGGCTTCTAAATTACCCGGTTCGCGGTATGCAGTGAGCAGGTTATGATACACCAGCTTGACCGCCTTTTCCGCGAGCGCGTCGGTAAAGGAATTGGCTTCGTTGCAAACATATGCTTCAATGGCGTGGGTCAGAACATCCAGTCCTGTGTCCGCCGTCACCTTTTGCGGCACCGACCGGGTCAGTTCCGCATCAAGCACCGCATAATCGGGCAGCAGGCTGTCGTCGATCAGCGGGTATTTGATGCCGCGTTCCTTGTCGGTGATCACCGCGAACTTGCTCACTTCGCTCCCCGTGCCGCTTGTGGTCGGGATGGCGATGAACGGACAGTCCTTCAGGTTGAACTGGCGTGCGGCAAAGTACATAATCGCTTTCGCGGCATCAATCGGGGAACCGCCGCCAAACGCGATCACCGCGTCGGGCTGGAAGTCCATGATGACCGAAACCCCTTCCGTCACCATATTGATGTCCGGATCCGGGCCGACGTCCGAATAGATGCGGTATTCAACGCCCGCGGCGTCCATCGGCTCGGTCAGATAGGAAGTGCGGCCGCTTTTTGCCATGAAAGAGTCGGTCACAATGAATGCGCGGTGCATCCCCTGCATCATGGTACGCAGGGCGTCGCCGCCGATGAGAACTTTGGTATGAAGGTCAAATTTGTCCATCAGAGCATCCCCTTTACAGTCCAGAGGCCGGGCGTGAAATCATCCCAAATCTGGGTGTATCAGGCGCTTTCCAGATACAAAAAAACGCCCTGAACCCCTGTAATCTCAGAATTCAAGACGCTGCGCCGCACCTTTCCATCAATCGTTTGCAGTCCTGATCCGGTGTGCTTCATCGCATTCCAGATCAATTATGGTATTATCATACCCCATTTTCTGCAATACGTCAAGGTCGTTTTCTCAAGTTTCTGGTTGTTTTGACTGTTCCGCCGCAAAAGGTTCTTGACTTTTTAGGTGAAACTGCCATAATAGAAGTAAGCTGGTGCGCGTATGGGCTGATTCCAGCCAGCCCATACTTCTTCAGCAAAGGAGTGAAACAATGGAGATCCGGTTCGTTCTTCCCGAAGAGGTCGAGCAGCTGAAACGGAACGTGCTGACCGCGTTCCCTTCCAAGACGCCCGATTCCCTTCTCCAGAACATGGAAAGCGAGCTACACCAGCCGGACGAGGGACGTTACCTCGGGTGTTTCGATGACAACGGAACGCTGACCGGCTCCATCTTAATGATGGATTTCACCCTCAACGTGAGAGGCGTGATGATGCCCATGGGGGCTGCCGCCTATGTTTCGACCAATTTCCTGCACAAAAAAGAACACATTGCGCGCAACCTTCTGCGCGTGCTGATGGGTTATTACATCAAGCTGGGCACGCCGGTCGGCTGCCTGCATCCATTCAGCCCGGGCTTTTATCGCAAGATGGGCTACGGCCCCTGCATGGAGGCTTATTTCTACATGCCCAAAGCTTCTTCCATCCGCTCCTTCGGCCACAAGGCGGATCTGTGCTACGCCGAAGAAAAAGACCGCGAAGAGGTTCTGGATTACTACCGCGCGTGGGCTGCGCGTACGAACGGCGCGACCGTCCATCATTACATGGACCCGCACCGCATTTTCGACATGCCTTATGTGGTGCTGTGCCGCAAAAACGGCCGCATCACAGGCTACCTTACCTTTGAGTTTGTCGAGGTCGACCATTACACGGACATGTACCACGATTTGTGCGTGCGTGAGATGATTTATGACGACGTCGATACGCTTGAGCAGTTTATGACGTTTTTTGCCTCGCAGTTCGACCAGATCGACCGCGTGCGCATCTATTCCCCGGATCCTTACCTGCACGAACTGTTCCTGAACCCGGACAGCGGCGAGAACCGCGCACACGACGGCTGCATCCACGAGATCGGCCGCCGCACGATGGGCAATATGATCCGTCTGTTCGATATCCCGGGGTATTTCACCGTGCAGACCCACTGCCAGTATCCGGTATCCCGCCCGTTTACGCTTGCGCTCGATGTCACCGACACTTTCCTGCCGCAGAACAACAGCGTGTTCCTTCTGCGCATCGAAGGCAGCACTGTGACGCGCACGGACGACGGTGCGCCCGATGTGGCGCTCGCCGCCGACATTTCCGATCTGTCTTCCTTGGTAATCGGTGCGGTGCCATTGAGGGAACTTGTGCGGCTGGGACGTGTGCGGCTGGGCGACGCGGGTTATCTGGACGACATCCAGCGCGCAATCGGCTGGGATGAAAAGCCCTGCAATTACACCTACTTTTAAAGAAAAGCCTTCCCAAAGCGGGAAGGCTTGAGGCTGTTCGAAAAACTATGTTTTTCGAACAGCCTTCGATCGAAACCACGCTTTCGATCGAG